>JAIRWJ010000101.1 GCA_031269065.1 Rickettsiales bacterium | reverse complement strand
AAAGTAGGCAAAACCATTATGTTTGAAGTACTAAAGGGAAATGATAGAATTCCAAATGTCGACAGAGAAAAATTAATGTCAATAACAAATACAGGGAAGATACTGGATGGATCTACCATAAATACCGAGGGCAGTTTATACCGCATTTGGAGGAATGTGAGTTTAGATATAGCTACAGAAACTGAGTGGAACAGAATTCAGGAGCAAATGATCCTGAAAATGACAAAGATTATATTTAAAGTCTTAGCGAGAAGAAAGTTTCCTAGTCAATGTTATTTCCTATGGTTAAGCCTCTAGACAAATATACATTGTCCTAATTAGGTTAGTAGTTCCAATTTTTACTTCTCGTAAATGGCTTGAAATATTAATTGATGCTGTTATAATGGACAGCAGCTTATATATAAAAATGTTAAGTATGGGGGTCCTGTGAAGTACGCGAACATCTATTCGAACTCTC
This sequence comes from Rickettsiales bacterium, assembly GCA_031269065.1. GTDB lineage: Bacteria > Pseudomonadota > Alphaproteobacteria > Rickettsiales > UBA1997 > CALXRO01. The sequence continues at coordinate 9,455 of JAIRWJ010000101.1, read as the reverse complement.
GAGCACGCTCTTTTGATAGCGGTCTCAGAGACTATTTGCACCTTATATATAAAAATATGGGAATAGCCCTACTAATCAGCGGTCTGGCCGCTTTTGTGGTTGGCACTAGCCAGACGCTGCGACATATGTTGTTTGCTAACGGAGCGATAGCTTTGGCCGTTGCCTTTGCGCCGTTGATTTTTGCTCTAGTTAGTGATCTTGGTAAGCTATCATCGTCGATCACGGTGGGGGCTATGAAAACTAACCTATTTATATATGCCGTTCTGGTGGGTATATCGCTGTCATCTATTTTTGTGCTCTATACGGCGCAGAGTTTAGTATCGACATTCCTGACAACAGCCCTGACTTTCGGCGCGATGAGTTTGTATGGCTATACGACGAAGAGAGATTTAACCGGACTTGGCTCTTTTCTGCTAATGGGGCTGATTGGAGTTATACTCACCAGTATTATCAATATCTTTCTGAGGAGTAGTGCTGTTGAATATTTCGCATCGTTTGCTGGGGTTCTAATTTTTGTTACTTTTACGGCCTACGATGTTCAAAAACTGAGAAACATTTATGATGAATATTCTGGAACTGGTGATGAGATGATGAATAAGGTGGCAGTAAGAGGGGCGCTTGAGCTTTATCTAGACTTTGCAAATCTGTTCATACGTTTGCTAAGATTTTTTGGGAAGAGAAGGGAAGATTAGCCGGTAAAGTACTGCTTGGGATGCCTCATTAGGCTAGAGTTCGGGGATGGCGGACGTCCTCCTCCTCCCGTGAAGAGTAAGTATGCTGCTGTTGCGGCACTCGAGCATAAAGTGGGTCATCCTGTCTCGCTGAGGTGGTGGCGAGGTATTTTGTTGGTCATTGGAATTATGTGGAGAAAAATGAGAGATCCTGAGTTTGTTTTTGTGGTTTTCATACTTTTACAATACTTCTTAGGAATGGCTGGCGGGGCCGGAGCAGTTTCTACGGCCGCTGTTCGGCCGACTCTCGAAGGAACAGGCACCTCCCAGATAGAATTGGGATCCCGCGGGAACGCTAACTATGCCGATGAGTCCCAGGAGGTAGCTTCTGCCTGGGTGGCGGATATTGTGGGGTCAGCACTTCCAGCCGTGGTTACACTCAGAGCCCTCAGGGTGAAACAGAACTACGATCAAAATTACTTCGCCTATAGGGATCAGCTTGGGGAAATGGGTATAGGTTCTGGTTTTTTTATAGATGAAGACGGAACTATCTTGACTAGCAGTCATCTAGTGGACTATTCCGACGGGATAATTGTGAAGGTTGGCAATAGAGAGATACAGGCTGAGCTGGTAGGTCAAGATCGTGTTCTGGATGTGGCTCTTCTCAAAGTGAATCTAAATGGTCGGAAGGCGAAATTTTTGGATCTGAAAGCTGATGTTCCAGTTAGAATCGGTGATTCTCTGGTGGTTATTGGTAATCCCTACGATCTTGGTCCCACGGTTTCTCTGGGAATAGTGTCTGCTCCAGCTAAAGCTGTTCCGGATAGCGGATTTAGCTATAATTACATACAAACCGATGTTGTTCTGAGGCCGGGCAATTCCGGAGGACCCGTGCTCAATAGAAAAGGTGAAGTTCTGGGGTTGAGTACATTTATTCGATCACTGACGACAGATGACAAGTTTGGCATCGGTTTCATTCTTCCCTTGGATAGCCATGTGCTTGACGCCGTGGATAAGTTGAAAAAATTGGGCTATAGTCAGAATGGCTATCTGGGTGTAGCAGGTCTCACTCTGGGCTATGAGCATGCCCATCACATGAAAATCCTCGGTTTCAAGAGAAAGGCTGGTGTCCTTGTGATCTATTTAGATAAAAATGGTCCGGCGGCTAAGGCTGGTCTCCTGCTGAACGATATTATAGTTTCCTACGATGGGAATAGAGTTGATGATCAGAATATGTTGGTGAACATGGTTGCGAATACGGCTGTTGGTTCCCGGGTGGAATTATTGATTTTTAGGGGTGGAAAGTATATTAAACTGAGGGTTCAGATCGAAGAAGATCCTCGCGATACTCGAGATATAACTTTAAATCGACTGATTAAGGATAATTCGCTGGAAATATTTGATATGTTTATGAGCCAGATGTGTGAGGAATTGGCGGAAAAACATGAGATCTATGCCAAACAGGGTGGTATGTATGTGCTAGATGTGAAAAAGGGTGGCTGGGCAGACCTAAATGGAATAGAAAGGGGCGACATGCTCTTGACAGCGAATCAGACTCAAATAAAAACCAAGAGAGATCTGCTACAATTTTTTGATAATATGAGGTTAAATGGCCAAAGAGAGTTTATTATGCTGTTCAAAAAATATAAAACTAGGGAGAGTGTATTGATCAAAGCTAATCTTAGTCTAATCGACCATTGATTACTATGTCTGACAATTCATATACGGTTCTGTCGAGGAAATACAGACCCCAGACCTTCGGCCAGATAGTGGGCCAGGATAGTCTGGTGAGAACTCTTAGAAATGCCATAGGTAGAAACAGGGTGCATCATGCATTCATATTGGCCGGGATCCGGGGTGTGGGGAAGACCACAACGGCTAGGATTATAGCAAAATCGTTAAACTGCAGTGGCAGAGACCCGAATGGAGTGGGAAACCCAGATCCCTGCTTAGAATGTGAATACTGTAGATCCATTGCTCAGGGTAACAGCCAGGATGTGGTTGAGTTTGACGCCGCTAGCCACACAGGGGTCAATGATATAAGAGAGATAATGGATAATGTGAACTATGCCCCCGTTTCCTCTCGGTACAAGGTATATATAGTAGATGAAGTTCATATGCTTTCCAATAGTGCCTTCAACGCTCTCCTTAAGACACTGGAAGAGCCGCCGAAATACGTGAAATTTATATTTGCGACGACAGAAATCCGGAAGATTCCAGCTACGGTTCTGTCTAGATGCCTGAGATTTGATCTAGTTAGAGTTACTAATGAGCTACTGGTGGATAATCTGATAAATATTTCCAGAAAGGAGGGCTATGGACTGGATGAGACGGCAGCTTCGCTACTAGCCTATGCGGCCGAGGGTTCTGTGAGGGATTCCCTTTCTCTTCTGGATAGAGTTATATCGTTTAATAATTTTGAAAAAACAATCGATGAGAACGTCGTGCTGGAGGTTCTTGGTCTCAATGGCGGAAAATATATCTACGATCTATATAGATTACTCCTGCTGGGTGATTCCAGGGCATCCATGCAGAAATTCGAAGAGATTTATTCGTCAATCACCAGTGTAGAGAGTTTTATAAAGGATCTTCTAGATATAACTCACAAATTGCTTGTGAAAAAAAGCGGTCTAGAACCAAAAAATCTCTCGACCTTCCAGAGACAATGGCTGGATGAGAATATCGAGCGATCCAGTATGGCTGGACTCTTTCGGCTGTGGCAGTTTTTAGTTAGAGCATCATCAGAAATCAATTCTGTCAGTGATCACAGGAATTTCATAGAAATTTTGCTACTGAAAATATGCTATGGGATAAATATCCCAGAAATTAATGATATTATAAAAAAATTGCAAAATAGTGGTAGTGTTCTAGAATCCTCTCAGATGAAGTTGGCTAATAAAGTTTTGGATACCTTTAGTGGTTCTAGGATTGTGTAGATATTATGACGGACAGTAATGAGAATGACCCTGTTGTTGTGGAAGATCCCGTTGTGGACGTCAACGAGACGCGCGACAGTGCTGGCATAAGCGAAAACAAAGGGAGCGGTAGTAGCAAATACGTAACCGTTGGTATCTCGGTTGTAGCCAGTGTTTTTATATATATGTTTTTTTTCTCTTCGAAAAAAAGTAACAATGACACCGTGGACAACAGAGCCATAGTGAAGGACTCTGAAATTGGCGCCAAAATGAATAGCAATGTTGCCATAGATAACATAGATAATTTGGCCGATATTGGTTACAAGGGCGATGTCTATGTGGATGAGAAAAATAGGGGTCTACTAGAGTTACCGGAGCTTCCCCAACTACCCGAGAACATTGTAGCAAATATAGAGGAGGAGATTAAAGAGGTCAGGAAAGCGGATGCGGCAAGAGATGGCGTTTTTACCAAAGAGGAGGTTGATCAGATGATCAACAATAGACTTAAGAGTTTTGAGGAAGATATGAGAAAGGCTAGGAATGAAAGTGAAAAGTTAGCCAGAGAGTTAGATAGGAAAAAGCAGCAGGAGGAAGAAGAGAATAAAAAGAAGAAAGCTAAGTTGCCGATATTTGGTGGTAGTACCGAAACCAAGAACACTGGAGCCGAATCTTCCGCACTAGGCAGGCTAGCCCCTGATGGGACGTCACTTGATGTGCTGAAAGATGATGAGGAAAAGAAAAAGCAGGATGATGAACGCCAGCTACAGATTGCACAGAGGCGTAAAATTATGGAGGAGCGCAAAGGATCGTCTATGTTCAAGATGCAGGGTGGGGGTGGTGGCAAAGGCGGTGATGCCGAAATGGAGAACATAATAATAACCGATAAGGATAATTTGAGTTCTATAAAGGAGACAAAAATAGATGTGGTTACAACAAAAAACTCTGATTTGTCTAGGACTATACTTCAGGGTAAGATAATACATGCCATTCTGGAGACAGCAATAAATACGGATATAAAAAGTCCCGTGAGAGCCATAATATCTAGAAATGTCTACTCCGAGTCTGGTAAAAATATAATTATTCCCAAAGGGTCTAAACTTATTGGTAACTTTCAAGCTATGACAAACAATAATTTGTCGAGACTGGAGATTGTCTGGAGCAGAATTATAAGAGTTGATGGTCTAAGCATAAACCTGACCGCAAATACCGCTGACAGGCTTGGTCGTGGTGGAGTTGATGGAGAGCTGGATAATAAATATATGGAGACTATGAAAAATGTGTTCCTATCCAGTATGATATCTATAGCTAGCGCCGTTCTGGTGGAGAAGGTTACAAATAGTACCGGTACTACGACCAGTAGTAGCGCTATCACTGGAACCACAACTACCGGAAAAGCATCGGACTATGCTATAATAGACGCCACAAAAACAATTACGAATGAAATGCAGACTTTGGTGGACAATCTAAAAACTGAAACACCAACCATAAGAATAGCCCAGGGAACCAGAATAAATGTTGTGGTGAACCAGGATCTAGTATTACCAATTTTTAAAAAACAATAAATTATATAAGGAGGAAAATTTGTATGACTAGAAGTTTTGAAGCACTGGATGTGTACCTAAAACCAATAACCGCTTTGCTGAGTGGTGATGGTGTAAATGAAATTTCTATAAACGAGCCTAGCGAGGCCTGGGTTGAGAAGAAAGGAGATATGTTCAAAGCCAGTCTGCCAGGCTTTGATGGCAAGCATCTGAAATCTCTGGCTAGACTAATTGCCGAGTCCACAGACCAGAAAATCAGCGAGGAAACTCCGCTACTTTCGGCCACACTGCCGGCTGGCTACAGAATTCAGGTTGTCTTCCCGCCGGCCTGTGAAAACCACACTGTGATAATGTCCATAAGAAAAAAATCCAGTCTTTCTTGGACACTAGAGGATTATGACAAGATGAAGACTTTCGACACCACATCGACATCTGCAGTGGTTGATGATAGTAACGCAATCCTATCCAAACTCCTAGATGCAAATAGGATAAAAGATTTTTTGTATCAGGCTATACTTAGTAAGAAGAATATAATAATAAGTGGTGGAACTTCTACTGGTAAGACCACATTCACAAACGCCTGTTTGAGGGCTATTCCTAAGGTTGAACGGCTGATCAGTGTAGAAGATGCGCGGGAAATAGACCTGGAAAATCACCCAAACCGAGTACATCTTTTGGCCTCCAAGGGAGGGCAAGGTAGAGCTAACGTTTCAACCCAGGATCTGATAGAAGCTTGCCTGCGTCTAAGGCCTGATAGGATAATAGTTGGAGAGTTGAGAGGTGCCGAAGCCTTTTCATTTCTGAGGGCCATCAACACAGGCCACCCTGGTTCAATCTCTACACTCCACGCCGATACTCCAGACATGGCGCTCCAGCAGCTAAAACTCATGGTTATGCAGGCCGGTCTCGGCATGCCTCCGGAGGATATAATATCCTACATAAAAAACGTGGTTGATATAGTTGTTCAGCTTAAAAGAGGAGAAAAAGGAAGAAGATTTGTCTCTGAAATATATTTTCGAGGAAAACAATCCGTTTAGGGCTAGAATATCTGTTGGGTGGAGGCTGCTATTCCAGAGGACTAGATCTAGTACCGTCAAAATTGTTGTATTTCAGCCGGCCTTTGAATTGACAGGGATGGAAGAGTATCCTCTGTATAAAAGCAACCCAGCATATTAAATGTTGGGTATTGTCCTATAGAGTAATTTCCCAGCTAGGAACGACCGGCAGAGAGTTGTATCTAGAACTGTTGAGAAATTTTATGGAACGCAAGGATATATATACTTCCGCCACTAAATATTAACGCAATTAATTGGAGATATTTTTAGAAATGGATAAAATGGAGTTCACGAATAATTTAAAGCTTCCACTGCTAGTACCAAACCAGTCCGGCAAGGAATTTACGCACAATGAGGCTCTGATAATAATAGACAATCTCTTACATAATGGCATCAAAGCTGTGGTCAATGAACCACCTACAGGGCCAGTTGTGGGCGATAGGTATCTTGTTGGAAAAAGTTCGACAGGAGATTTTCTGGACAGGGAAAATATGATAGCCTTCTATGACAATGGTTGGAGATTTATCGCACCATTTCCAGGACAGCTTCTTTGGAATATGGCTCTAAATAAACTCTGTGTATTCAGCGAAACCTGGAACGAAGCTATTGTCAGTACCAGTAACGATGAGGATAGTGCATTTGAGTCCAATTTCAATTTTGTAGACCCCCAGAATGGGGATATACTTATCTATGACGGCGAAAAGTTTGTAAATGATGGCACGCTGTTGACAGATGTGGTCGATGCGGGGTTGTCAAATATAACAACCGATGCAAAGGGTCTAATCTGTCAAATGTCCTCGCCTTCAGACAGAAGTGTAGAAATAACTGCCGGTTCAAGTGGCAGCAGCTATGTTGCCCCGGCAAATGGCTATGTAAATATCATTTCTAAAGCAACGGCAGACGGTGCCCAGGGTAAACTGCAGAATACAAACAGCTGGTTGACTATCCAATGGTCTATACCCAAAACGAATCATTTTTTTTCAGGATTTATGCCCTGTTCTGCAGGAGACAGTGTGCAGTACACCTATTCCTACCAGAATATAATTGATCTTGCTTTTCATTATTTAAATGGCAATTAGAGGAGTAGAAATATGTTTGTAGAATTTGATGGTGCTGGTAACATAGTGGCTACTGCTGAATTTAAATTCAGCGATGCTAGCATAGAGACAAGCAGTGAAGTTGTAAGGGGCAATGATGGAAAACTATATTTTTCGGGAAATGAACCGGAAGATGATGAGGTTGCCAAACTGAAGAGAGATATAATTCTTGAAAAACAAGGCGAATTGGAAAAAACCTTCTATATCAACTATCCATTGCATAAACAGTGTAACCTAGGTGTTTTTGGTACCGAAGAGGAAAGGGAGGCCTTCAAGGAGTTCCACCATGCAAATATTTCAGAATTCGATTCCTTCATAAGTTCGGTGGAAGAATGCAGCACCAGGGAGGAGCTTGAGATCTACCGAAATGGCCTAGAAAGCTAGTGGTAGGCTCAACGGCGCTAGGGGGCTAAAGGAAGACATGGCTAGATTTATCGCCAATGCTAGAAGATTTGATGCTCACTTTTTACTAACACTGGGTGTATTTACAGCATTAGCTTACCTGCTCACCGGGTCACCGTAAAACGGCACAATGTAATTACATAAAAATGCGACCAAATATAGAACAACTTATATAACTCCTATTCGAAAGTATAAAGTAATCTATATTTTTCAGATTCACAAAAAACGATTTTGCTTTCAGTATTCTTCTTTCATTTTCCTTTATTGGACCTGAACAGTTGTTATTCAAAACAAAAATCTAATATTGGGTAGGACTTGACTTTTATGCCAATTTTAGCTACAATTGCTCAAAACCGGTCCATCACAAATTTCTCTCAAGAGAAGGGGAGTTTTTTGGTGGTCAAAATAGTTTGCTGTATGAGAAGAGTATTTCTAGTTGGATTGTTTGTGGTCGGCCTATGTAATGGGGCCAGAGCGTCAGGAGTGGTGAATGAGCCTACCTACGATGAGATAATGATGGCAGCTGAGGAGTCCGTGAAAGATTTACGCAAAGTGGTATTTATCACTAATATGCTTTATATTACGAATATATACAACAGCCTAAATAGAAATGCTGAAAGCGGGGCCTGGCTAGATGTTTACCACAATAGTCATGGAGTTGGCGGCCATAAGGACGTTGGTATAAACGGCCTAGTTCTGGGAATCGTAACCCAGAAGACAAAAGCGAGCCCCGATAGTTACAGTTTCGCCCATGGATTCTTCCTCGCATACCACTCAATAGGTGATATAATCAAGAGTTGGTTACCTGATGACTACTTATCTGAATATTTTACAGGAAGTCCAGTTTTGGAGCATAAAGAGGATCAAGTTGTATCTTTTGGTTATAGTCTTAGGAATACTCTTACTGCTAGCTCCTATGCGGATATGGCCATTATCTATGGATTTCGCGGGAGTAGTGCTGGTGTCAAAGCAGTTATGAATTCTGTCTATGGTGATAGTTCGTCTATAAAAATCACAAAAAACGTTAATGATATTTCAGTGGCGCTTAGCGTTGGTTTCGGATATATTCGTAAATTATCCAACGGTTTTAGTTTGGAGCCAAACGCGCGGGCAAATATTTTTATTTTAGTGGATGATTTATACAAAGTTCTCGTGACTGGCCACCTCAAGAGTGGTTATTATGAAGATGAGGGAAAAAACAATATGGTCATGCAGCTGGCCCCGGGTCTGAACATGAATTTCAGTCTTATCGATAAAGTGGATATAACCATGTTTATCAGATATGCAAAAAATCTGGCAAATCAAAGTGCTGACATCTATAATGTTGGTAGCCTGGAGCTTGGAGCCAACATCCTTGCATTTGATTCTCTGAGGGTTGGCGTTAGTTTCATAGCGTTCAACAAGGAAAACAGAGGCTTTGGGTTTACGGGTGGTATAAAGTTCTAGTGGCTCTGGGTCCGAGTCCCATCCTTTAGGTTTTTCTCCTGGGACAAGAGAGCTAGGCCTGACCTGCGATTTTATTTTGTTCATGATAGACGTATATAAAAAGCTCAAAACTTCAGTTGACGGTGGGAGTCAATGTGTTCAGTCTACATGAAATGCTTGCCTCTAAACAAATCCGGATCTAACCTGACTGGTGATAGGGGGCCCAGGAGGGATGGGCTCTGTCCCGTCTGGTGGATAGACGAATGTTGTGAAAAGGATGTCGATAGCAAAATACGATACGGTGGTGGTTGGAGGTGGCCATGCCGGAGTTGAGGCAGCAGCAGCAGCG
>JAIRWJ010000100.1 GCA_031269065.1 Rickettsiales bacterium | reverse complement strand
AGTTCGGATTTTCCACTGAACAATGCAAAATACAGAATACTGATCGGCAGTCTTCTGATAAACGAGGTCTATAGATTAAAAAACTTGACTCTAGAGTGTCTGGTGGAGAAAGGTGGCATAAAACACCTATGGGCTAGAACCCAAAGAAATGATAATAATGTGGCTTCCCTCGATATTTCGAGTGTGAATGATTCAAAAGATCTCATCAAATATAATATCACGGTGGAATGTTTAAATTTTGGTAAATTTCTTAGTGAACTAAATTTGTCGGATAACCTGATCTATGGAGATCTGTACCTCGATGCCAGCCTAGATAGAAACAATGTTCTCAGGGGAGATCTAAAACTAAAAAATGGTTTTAACTACCTTATTGAAGAAACTGGAGATAGGAACACGAAATTCCTCAACTACGTTATGAACAACGACGAGGTGCCAGATAGTCTGAAGAAGACTCTAAAGAATCAGAATACCATGGGATTCGAAAAATTGAGAGCTAGTTTCGAGTTGGCCGACAATATACTCAGAGTCGATGATCTGCTACTCAATGCTGACGATGTTCTTGGTCTTGGTATAAGTGGAGAGGGAGACATGAACATCGAAAGCGGTAAGATTAAATTTTCGGGCTTAATTGTCCCATTAGAGAAAATAAATACAATCTTTGGCATGAATAAGATACCAATTTTGGGTGACATGCTATTCGGCAACCGAGGCGGTGGGTTGATGGCCATTGGCTATGAATTTACGAAGGATAGTTTTGGTTCTAGCTACGACTTTAGAATAACACCATCAAGTATAATTAATCCTTTTTCTCTCAAAAATTTTCTATTTATATTTCTTTTACTATAATTTATTGAATTTTATGCAATATACTCTATTCTGGGAACCCAGGTCCAACAAAAGCTATCTTTTGTGAAACATATCAGAAAATATTGTCTGCAGCCATTACTGTTCCTACTAACTATGCCTGTCCTTGCCTCCCTGAAAATAGACTCATGGGATCAGAAAAATATATTCAACAGCCGAGGCCAAGAAGTAGAGGTAATTATGAAATTAAAGGCTGTAGAACTTCCGGAGAACCACTACTACGACAATTGGAGTATGATTTTCGACAAAAAGAGCAAAATAAGTCTTTTGGAGGCCGGAGCTCTAAATGACAATAGCTGTACCGGAGATTTCAGTGGAAATAAATTAAAATTTCAATTCAGGAAAATTTTTAACTCTCAGGAAATTATTTTGAAGTTCAAATACCAAATTGATAATGATGAGATATCCGAGATGCCCTATCTGAGACGAGAAGTGGTCAACCTGCCGGCTTTTGCCAGCGGTGCCAGAGCAAATCTGGAGATACATAGTCTGGAGGACATGACTCTTTACTCCATGCACAACATGCTCAATGAGGATGGAAATATATTTCGCTGGAGTGGGACTATCGATAAGAAGGGATTTAGAGATACCTTTTCTATGACAAGAAATAGCTCCAGCTGGAATGTATCCACTCTGATAAAGGTTGAAGATAGCAAAGGCATTGGAAATCTGGTGATTGAGCTTCCGCTGGACTATGTGGGTGGAAATAATGAGATCATAAAATACAACATATCAAACGGCCAAATTGACTACATTGACGGCAAACTCATAGAGAAAAAGAACGACAGTGTTGTGGTTAAATTCAAGAATTTAGCCTCTACAAAGTCTTTCGTGCGTATAGATGCCACTCTGAGGAATGATTATAGTAATTTCAACTGGGTCAATGATTTCAATTTTGCTGACACAACGAAGATAGATGAGGAATATATTGAACCTCTGAGTAGTCTAGTGAATAAAATAGACAACAAGAGAGACCGAAGGTTGCCCACCTACATAAGAATTGCCCAGTGGGTTCACGAAAATATAACCTACGACGAAAGTCTCGTGGGTAAAAAGATGACATCTCTGGAAATTTTAAAAACTAAGAAAGGTGTGTGTGAACACTATGCCATCCTCTATCAGGATATGCTAAGGAGTGTGAATATACCATCAAATACCATAGTCGGTCTTAGTTACAACTTTGAGAAAAAGAAATTCGAAAACCATGCTTGGGTCATGGTTCACCACAACGACAAATGGATCCCCATAGATCCCACCTGGGGCATCTATTCCGGCAAATTGCCAATTTCGCATATCTTCATGTACAATAATCTGAGAAATGCCGTATCATACAGTCGCCTTGGATCACTAGATAACCTCAAAACATCTATCGAACACAAAGTGGAATTTATTCAATAGACCATATATAAAGCTAAAGTTTAGTTAGAATTTAGTTTTTTGCAGATGGTCTAATGATGCACAGCATAAAATTATGGATGAGAACCAACAAAGAAACTCCTATAATAGGGTAATACGGGAAAAAGAAAATCGTACTATGCTCTCAGTGAGTTCCGCTGGGAGCTTGGTATAGACTTTCCAAAATACTAACCACTCTTTCCCCGTTTTCTATCGCAGCTGCCCCTGGGTCAAGGCCAAATAGCAGATTTTCCCGGGATAGTTTAACGCTATTCCGGTGCTGAACAACGTAGTTCAGCAGTTTGTCCGGATTCCGGAATATGTTCCTATAAAAACACACGAGCAGTCCGTCGTCTCTCAGCGCCAGCTTGTGTATATTTATTCGTTTGCATCGGGCTTTAAGAAGGGAAATGTCCAGAAGATTGCGAATATTTTCGGGAATCTCACCATAGTCTCTTTCCAACTCCTCCTCGATTTTTTTTCTATCATCTGCGTCTCTGATTGTCGCCATCTTCCGATAAAATTTTATTCGAATGTTCACGTTGTCTACATAGCTAGAAGGTATTGTGTCTGACAAATTCAATTTGATCTCCGGAGAAAAGTCCCACTCCTGCTCTGGATTGGAATCGGTATTCCTATTCCTGTGATTTTCTATAGACTTCTCCAGCATACTATTGTAGAGCTCTATACCGATCTCCTTCATATGTCCAGTCTGGGATTCGCCAAGTATATTCCCAGCACCCCTTATCTCCATATCCTCCGAGGAAATTACAAATCCAGCTCCGAGGCTATCTATAGCTCCTATGATCTCGAGCCTTTTTTTGGCCGACTCGCTGATCATTTCCGTCTTCTTTATTGTCAGATAGGCATAGCCCTGCGTTCTGTTTCTTCCAACTCTACCTCTCAGCTGATACAGCTGGGCCAGCCCAAAGTGGTTAGCCCGATAGACTATCAGAGTGTTAGCTAGAGCTATGTCTATGCCATTTTCCACTATGGTGGTGGCGATGAGGACCTTACGAATCCCATCATAGAAATCATTCATTATTTTTCCGGATTCTTCGCTGCTCATCCTGCCATGGATGACATAGTATTCCAGGTTTGGCATGGTTATCTTCAGTCTTGTCCTTATTTCTCCTATATCAACGATTCTTGGCACAACAATGAAGGCCCGGCCATCTCTGGCCAATTCTCTCTCCAGGGCTTCCCTCAACTGTTCATCTCTGTATTCGGAGACAATGGTCAGCACATTATTTCGATTAGCTGGAGGTGTTGCTATCAGAGACATGTCCCGGATCCCCGCCATGACCATCTGGAGTGTTCTTGGGATAGGAGTAGCACTCATCGATAGCACATGGGAATTTATTTCCAATTCTTTGAGTTTTTCCTTCTGATTCACGCCAAATCTCTGTTCTTCATCAACTATTACCAAACCTAGATTCTTGAATCTTACGTTTCCAGTGAAAATTGTGTGGGTGCAAATAAGTATATCCACCAGACCATTTTCCAGATTTGACTCTATTTCCTTGGTTTCCGAT
>JAIRWJ010000018.1 GCA_031269065.1 Rickettsiales bacterium | reverse complement strand
CTGACAAATGCCTCTCTCGGGGAAGTGTTGAACTAAAGTATGCCAATGTAAAAGGAGACTATCCTACAAACATAGCTCAACAGGATATTTGTTCCAGTGTAGAGCGGTTCATTGAAAATCAGGGTATCAGACATATCTAGGAAAGAATCTGGCATTTCCGGAGAATTTAGTCTCAACCTAGGCTGCAAAATTTAGTTTTCCACCACATGCCAGCTGGTGGTGTAGTAGGATAGTTTTCTGTAACTAGTACCTCTTATACTGTTGTAGACCATCCATCACTATATTGAATGTGGCAATTTTACCATTTTCCGGACTCTTTCTAGATACGGGCCGAACAGTGGCTGTGAGTAACTTCTTCTCATCCTCGGAGTAGGTTAAATATATAGGATCTCTAAAATTTTTGGGGTTTTCTTCAAAGTACATTTCTGTCTCTATGATGCCAAACCTTCTATGTGAGATTAGGAAATTTATATGTGGTGCTCTATCATCGTAGAAGCCTGGAAATATTGTTATAAATTCAAATTTTCCCATATTATCGGTTATAGACTGGCCCGACATTAGAAAATTTCTGTCGATGTACTTGCTGCTTTTCTGGAGCAGACTATGATATCTACCCGCCGCATTGGTCTGCCATATTTTTATAATTACACCGTCTATTGGAATGCCAAAGGCATCGGTCACTCTCCCCCGAATATATAAAGGCTCTCCTAGAGCAATTTTGAATGATCCAACTTTTTTGACCAAGTTATTATTTTTACTAAATTCACTAGGTTTTGACAGATTATCAAAAATTAAAGCCGATGGGGTTTGCTTTAAGGGATTAAACATGATAGCTGAAGCTAATCCTCCAGCCGGACCCAGAACAAGCCCAAAACTCACAATCACCATGTATTTCAGAAAACAGAGTCGACGCATCATAGTAAACGATGAATATATAGGCCCAGACTATTAAAGTGTACCTAATATTCAATATGGCTCTAATTGTAGACAGAGTACCTAGTAGTGCGCACTCTATTCCCATCGACAGGATTCGCCGAAATCTGCTAGTAGTTGGGCAGTTTCCTAGATGGATCCGACATTTGACAGAAAATTTCGAATGTTTTAGCTTACCCCCACAAGATGTCACTCAGCATGATTATATCGATAATAGCGGCCATGGGCAAAAATAGGCAGATTGGACTAGATGGTGGGCTTATCTGGAAGATAAGAGAGGACATGAAAAACTTTAAAAGTCTGACCCGGGAGCATCATGTGCTTATGGGAAGAAAAACTTTTCAGTCAATAGGTAGGGCGCTGCCAGCCAGAGAGAACCTGGTTATTAGCCGGGGGAAGGATCCGGTGCCCAATGGTTTCTATGTCTTCGGCTCTCCCCCGGAGGCTGCGAATTTTGCAAGAAACAGGGGTGAATCTGAGCTGTTTATCATCGGTGGAGCTCATATCTACGAGTTTTTTATGGCCAGAGGGCTAGCTGATAGAATGTATCTAACAGAGGTTGACTATGATGGGGAGGCTGATGTGTTCTTTCCCGAATTCCACGAAGAGGATTGGGAAACTGTGGAGATGCGTTATTTTGAAAAAAATGATGAAAACGAATATGGAGGCAGAATCAGAACCATACTTAGAAAAACAGAAACCCTAGCCTCCAGAATGTAGATTTTTCAGAGCTATCATAACATTCACCAGGCCTGCAGGAGTTATACCGGCTATCCTGCTGGCTATCTCTATACTGTAGGGACGGTGTAACTTTAGTTTTTCTCTCACCTCATTTGTGAGCCCTCCAACAGAATCGTAGTTGAAATCAACTGGTATCAACATTTGTCTCTCTTTCTCTAGCATTTCCACGTTTTCACTCTGTCTCTCCAAATATGGATCGTAGATGGAATCTATAATCAAAGACTCTCTAGTTTTCCCATCAATCTCTTTTAATTCGCTAAATATTTCTTCCAATTGCCCATAGTTTACATTCGGATGACCTAGAAGGGAGTAGATTGTATGGATACTACCATCCATCTTTATATTTATTCCACGTCGGCCCAGTTCTCCGGTAGTGATGGTGCTAGCAAGTAACTTGCTTTTTGCATAATCAAAAGAATTCTTCCTTTGGTGGAATAACTCCTGCCTTTTATTGGAAACACAGCCGACAGCTATACCCATCTCTGTTAACCTCAGGTCAGCATTATCCGACCTAAGGAAAAGTCTAAATTCAGCTCTGGATGTGAACATTCTATAGGGTTCGCTCGTACCATAGCTAG
Organism: Rickettsiales bacterium; assembly: GCA_031269065.1. GTDB lineage: Bacteria > Pseudomonadota > Alphaproteobacteria > Rickettsiales > UBA1997 > CALXRO01. The sequence goes on along the minus strand of JAIRWJ010000018.1, from coordinate 1,175 downwards.
TCAGATCGTCGATCATAACCCCCAGATAGCTATTCTCTCTGGTTATGATAAAGGGCCTGTCACTGACACTATTTATTCCGGCTATAATTCCCTGACCTGCAGCCTCCTCGTAGCCCGTTGTCCCGTTTATCTGGCCAGCTAGAAACAGTTTCTCTATGTTTTTAGTCTCCAGAGTTGGTCTAAGGTCAATTGGACTCACATAGTCATACTCTATGGCATAGCCATAGCGCAGAATTTCACAGTTTTCCAGTCCTTCAATGTTATGGATAAATTCCTCCTGCAGATTCTCTGGCAGAGACGTGGATATGCCGTTTGGATATATTACCCTACCGTCTAGATCCTCGGCCTCCAGAAAAACCTGATGCCTATCTCTTCCGGGAAATTTTACAATTTTATCCTCTATAGAGGGGCAATATCTTGGACCTCTACCGCTGATCTTTCCTCCATAGATAGCACTCTGTTGCAGATTTTCAGCTATAACCCTATGGGTACGCTGGTTTGTGTAAGTTATATGACATTTAATCTGGGGAACTTCGATCCTATCTGTAAGATAGGAAAATGGCTTTGGCGGATCATCCGTCTTCTGAACTTCCAATTTTGAAAAATCTATAGTCAACCCATTTAGTCGGGCCGGCGTGCCAGTCTTTAGTCTCCCAACACTAAACCCATAGTCTTTGAAAAATTTCGCCAGCTCTCTCGATGGCCTTTCTCCCATCCTGCCGGCGTCAAAGCTGGTATGTCCAATATGGACGACTCCATTCAGGAATGTGCCAGTAGCTATAATAACAGCAGCAGAGAAAATCTTCTCGCCGCTGCTAAGCACAACACCCATTGCCCTCCGGTTTTTAACAATTATAGAGACAACCTCAGCCTCTAGAATATCTAGATTCTTCTCCAGCGACAGGAAATCACCCAATGCTTTTTTATAGAGCATTCTATCAACCTGGCACCTTGGCGAGTGAACAGCCGGCCCTCTGCTGGCATTCAGGACTTTAAAGTGTGTGCCGGAGAGATCGGCACATCTACCCATAAGACCATCTAGAGCATCTATCTCTCTAACTATTATACCTTTCGCAACCCCTCCTATAGATGGGTTACAGGACAGCTCCCCTATGTTTTCACGGCCATAGGTTATCAGAGCAGCTGTTTTTCCCATGCGAGACACTGCTGCTGCT
>JAIRWJ010000051.1 GCA_031269065.1 Rickettsiales bacterium | reverse complement strand
GGGAGCTATTTTTCTCTCCCTCCAGCATTTTTGCATAGTTAGTCAGAGTTTCGCAAGAATCATGAATCTGTCTTCGGTTGCTGTGGATAGAGTCGAAACTGCCGGATTTAGCCAGGGATTCCACAGTTTTTTTGTTTATAACTCTGGGACCCATTCTCCGGCAGAAATCAAATATGTCTTTAAATGGCCCATCTTTTGACCTTTCGGCCATGAGGTCTCCCATAATCTCCCGGCCGACACCCTTAACCGCACATAGACCATACCTGATGGCTAGTTCTTGGGAATTATGATAGTAGGTCTCGTTCTTGTTTCTTTTGCCCTCGAAATCAACCGGTTCGACCTTGAAAAAGGCATCAGATGTATTCACATCCGGAGGCAATATGGTGATTTTGTGTTTTTTCACATCCTGAAGATAGTAATTTATCCTGTCTGTGTCGAAGATTTCCATGTTCAGGGTAGCGATCATAAATTCCACCGGGTAGTGGGCCTTTAGGTAGGCTGTTTGGTAGCTTATAACGGTGTAGGCCGCCGCATGGGACTTGTTGAAACCATATTCGGCGAATTTAGCCAGCAGATCAAATATTTCGCCGCTGAGCTGTGGTTCTATGGCGCTATGCACTCTGCAACCCTCGATGAAAACACTCCTCTGGCGGTCCATCTCTTCCCGAATCTTCTTACCCATGGCCTTCCGGAGAATATCAGCGGCACCCAGAGTGTAGCCGGCCAGAGATTTGGCCACGTCCATCACCTGCTCCTGGTATATCACTATTCCGTAGGTGTCTTTTAGAATTGGTTCCATCTTCGGATGCATATAGTCTATCTTCTCCAGCCCATGCTTTCGTCGGATATAGACAGGAATGTTATCCATAGGTCCGGGCCGATAGAGTGATATGAGTGCCATAATCTCTTCTAGGTTATCTGGCCTGATCTGCCTTAGCATTCCTATCATACCAGACGATTCTATCTGGAATACTCCCAAAGAATCTGCTTTCCGAAGCAGTTCGAAGGTTTCGCTGTCCTCGAGGTTTAAATTGTCTATATCAATTTTTATTCCTCTCAAATGTTTCGCATAACCCACAGCGTCACTTATAACGGTAAGGGTTTTTAGACCTAGAAAATCAAACTTCACCAACCCCGCCTCCTCACAGTATTTTTTGTCATACTGGGCCACAGGCATTTCGGCGTAGCTATCAAAATATAGTGGGCACAGCTGCTCCAGTGGCCTGTCACCTATTACAATGCCAGCGGCATGGATGGATGAGTGTCTATTTAATCCCTCTAGACTTATGGCTATGTCGAAAAGTCTACCTATATCCGGATCACTCTGTCTCCGAGCTCTCAGATCCGAATCCATCTCAAGCGCCTCCTCCAGAGTGGCGTTAAACGGGATCATCTTGCTGATCCCGTCGACCTCGCTGTAGCCCATCTCCAGAACCCGTCCGACATCCTTTATGACGGCTTTGGACTGCAGCTTTCCAAAGGTTATGATCTGCGCCACCTTGTCCCGACCATATTTATTCTGCACGTACTCTATGGTCTTCGCTCTGCCTCGCTGACAGAAGTCCACATCAAAGTCTGGCATAGAAACTCTCTCAGGATTTAGAAATCTTTCAAAAAGCAGTCCAAACTTTATAGGATCAAGTTCAGTGATGCGTAGAGACCATGCTACAACAGATCCAACTCCAGACCCTCTACCTGGACCCACGGGAACACCGTGGGTTTTGCTCCAGACAATGAAATCAGCAACAATAAGAAAATATCCGGCAAAATCCATCTGAGTTATTATTTTCAGCTCAAACTCTAGCCGCTCGATATATTGTTCTCTGACCTTCTTCCGGTCTCCCTCAGCAACTCGGTCAACGATAAATTTTTGTTCTAGACGTTCTCCTAGACCGGATCTGGCCAGTCTCATAATCTCATCAACCTCACTGACCCCGTCTGGCAGATCGAAGTGGGGCAACATAGGCTTCCTAGCGTAGACAGTGGCAGAGATTTTGCCAGCTATGGTAACACTGTTCTCCAGAGCCTCCGGAATATCTCTAAACAGCTCCGTCATCTCGGTCTCGGATTTGAAATAGTGTTCACGGGTCAGCTTTGGCCTATTGGTTTCGCCTATGTATCTGGCTCCAGCAATACAAGATAGGGCATCCTGGGCCTCAAACATATCTCTGGAATAGAAATAGCAATCATTTGTGGCCACAAGGGGAATACTATGGTCATAGGCCAGAGCTAGAAAATCATCTTCGGAGTTCAGCTCGCTCTCTAGCCCATGTCTAAGAATTTCTATGTAGAAATCATTCCCGAATAGGTTTTGAAAATATTCCACTGTCTTTGCCAACCTCTCCTGCCTCTTCTGTAAAACAATTTTCCCTAGAATACCTTCCGGTCCTCCGGACAGAACTATAAGTCCCTCGTTTTTAGCGGCCAGATCCTTTGGTCCTAAATGGGGCCTGAGATCGTCCTTTCGGCGAAGATAGCTCTGACTCACAAGAGATATAAGATTCAAAATCCCCTGGTCTGTCTTTGCCAGCAGAACCATTTTACAGAAATTCTCCTCCCGCTGGGCGGTAGTCAAAAAACTGGGATCCTCGAAAAGAAAATCATTTCCATCTACAGTGACCTCACAGCCTATAATCGGCTGGATTCCCCCTTTCAGAGCAGCCATCGAATATTCCAGCACGCCAAACATGTTATGACTGTCAGTTATAGCCGCAGCTCCCAGACCACTACTCTGGAGGCTATGGACAAACTCCTTTAGCCTCAGCATCCCGCTGCAGAGTGAGTACTCCGTGTGATTTCGTAGATGTATAAATTGGACCATTGGACTGGAGTGGTAAATTTTACAGAGTTTATTTTAATAAAATTTTTGAAAAAACAAATTGTTTACCAAAGCTTATTTTTTGAAACATCTTGCGTAATTATGGTATTGCGTAAATAATTTGCTTCTCTAATCTCTTCGTCATATTCCCGCCAAAAACTGTTACCAAAAATGGTTTTGATAGTAGACAGGCCGGGTGCAAAATTTAGAAGGAGGCCAACATGTCCTTTGGGCAAAGAATTTTAGTAGCAAAAAAATCTGGGATATCACTTTCTATAATAACTGTTCTCGCATTGTTTCTTTGGAGCCTACCACTGAGTCTTAGTGCCAGCCAATCACCAAAATCTCTATTATTTCTAGAGGAAAGTCAGCATAGAGAACAAAATAATGGATCTGGCGTTGGAGCACGACCCGAAGAAAGAGAAGTTTCACGGATGGAGAACCTGGCTCTATCATCCAATCCTTCAGATTCTTCAAATACGAGTACAGCCCCTACGGTAATCAGAGATATGACCCAGGAATTTTTAGATTCTTTTGAGGAAGTTTTCGAACCCCTGATACAGAGGGTCACCTCGATTGACGAGCAAGATCCGACCATAGCCATGAACAGTACACCTGTCGTAAATAGAGAAAACCCATTTGCCTTTGAATATAGATCAGTACCAAGAGATACCAGGCCACCATTTAGTCTAGAACAAACCCCACAAATAGTAGGACGACCTAACAACCTCCTTGTACGCCAGCCGCAAGGAACTAGTTGGTTTTATTCCGGTCATATGGCGGCAAGAGCAGACGGTTCTGACCTAATCCATGTCTATGTGGAACCAAGAAAAATAAATCTGCTACCAAACAAACACCTACTCATCGGTCTCAATATAAATCAGGCGAGAGATCTACAGAGGGTTCTGGGGGACGTTATTTCGATTCACGGGGAATCATCACTCCAGGGTCCCACTAGTTTCCAGAGTCAAAACGAAGGGGAAGTTATATCAGGTAATGTTGGTAGAGATAGAGGTGGTAGAAATACATATGCCAGAAGAGCAAAAGGCATGGAAAGAAGCAGCAGAGTTAGAGGAAATAGAGATAGAAGCACTATGGCTGCGGACAGTTACGGACCAAACAACTACAGACAGCCCAGGAACGACAATATGGCAAGAGAAACAGGAGGCGAAACTAGTTTTTCTAGCAACCTATATGAAGGAGTATTTCCTGTAGCCAGCCAAAACACCAGAACGGGCATCTCAAGTTCCTCCTTGCCACATCGACGACCGGAGGAACCCTCAGAATTATCTGAATTAACAGAATATCCCGCGAGTTTCACCATATCTACAGCAGGAATGCCTTTGAACCATGCTTCAGGAGGTAGCTATGCAGCTCCGGTCCACAGAACAAACGCTATAGGCCACTTCCCACATCAACCCTTGAGAACTTGGGAACAGCCGATGTCACCATCGGGGTACCATAGCTCGGATGGTATCTGGAGTTACGATGTAGGAAATGACTATATTCCGGCACAGAATATTCGGCAATATTTCCAGCAGCAGCCAGGTACCAATCCATCATATCTGGCAACATTTGGTTCAACCAGCAGTTGTTCAGCTCCAAACTCTAGCATAGGATGGAATCACAATATCCCTCCAAGCCAGCAATGGCCACGGAGATCTCCAATACTTCCTACACCCAATAGTTACCTTCCATTCAGGAACTTAGATAGTCAGGCGAATAGTACTGCCACAGGTTATATGGCTAGTCATATTCTACCAAATTCATTGGTCACTGGATCTGAATCAACATTAAATATAGAGGATATAGATTCGCTATCCATTTCATATATTTCAGAAATAGAAAATTTAGATCATTCAGCATCGGATTTCCAGGAAACACCATTCGACCTGGCCAGTACTAATGTGCCATCGGTCCTCGATGAACCCAGTAGATCCCCGGAAAATACAGCCTACCGTGCATCAGGTATAGGTTTCGGTGTATCAAATAACTTTCCATCGGGACTCGATGAGTTGTCAGATCCAGAATCATCATTAAACAAATTTCTAATGAAATTATCGTTTGGCTCCCTCAACATAAAATGAGCATAGCCCTAAGATATGATAACAATAGCCTTTAACCAGCTATCTCGTGTAAACCGAAACATTCAGAATTTTTCTGGACTAGAATATCTAACAATTGTTTTCCCACTAGTTCTTCTGTATTCTCTAAACGCGACTTCTGCCATCAACCTCCTAATTCATTTAGCACCAGCTAATAGTCAATGTCCACTGAAGATAAGGTTAATCACCAGAATGAGATATTTAAAAGCCTAGTTAAATACTGTGGATGGAGCAAACGTAGGAATAGTCCACCCCCAATGGTATGTTTGAGAAAATCAGAGAATTATGAAATAAAAGAGATGGTAACATAGTGAACAATAATTATGGAATAGTTCTGGTACACGTTGTAAATCTATTGATTAATTCGAAGTTTAATCTATAAGTTTTAGCCAGTATGTCATTTATCTGTTATTTTGATTATTATGACGAGTAAAGAAAAGCTTCATTTTTTAGGCATAAACGGCAGCGGTATAGTCGGAGTTGCCTGTCTGGCAAAGAAGAAGGGATTTGGCGTTGATGGTTGTGACCTGGTGGAAAGTGGTGATTATTCCAAACAACTGGTTGATCTTGGCATAAAGGTCAGAGTTGGACAGTCTAGAGATCATCTAGACGGAGTCGATAAGCTAGTTGTTTCACCAGCCATTTTTTTCAAAGATGCTCATAAAAAGATGGAAGAAATCGATGAGGCAATGGGGCGTAATATAGAAATCATAAGATGGCAGCAATTTTTAGATAAATATCTTGCAAGAAGAAAGCAACTAATAGGGATCTGCGGCACCCATGGGAAGACCACTACCACTACTGTGGTAGCAAATCTTCTGGAAAGCTGTGGAGCAGATCCAAGTGCTATAATTGGTGGCATAAATAAGCGCTGGGACAGAAATTACAGGAATGGCAAGGGCAAATATTTTGTCTGCGAGGCGGATGAGTACGGACATAATTTCACCTACTACCATCCGAAATACATCCTCATAAATAACATGGAGATGGAACATCCGGAATTTTTTAACAACTTTGACGAGTATAGAGAAAATTTTTGCAACTTTCTAGGAAATATAAAAAAAGGTGGAACGATAATATTCAACGGCGATGACCAGAATGTTATAGATACAATAAATATATGTATGGATTCTCTGAGGAGAAAAAAGATAAAATTGTTGTCCTACTCTATCGACGGGAATTGTAAAAATGACTTAGCGCAGAACTATCACGTCGAGGTTAGGGATGAGTTTTTCATACTGGACAATACGCTGTTCAACTACATTGATAGCCTGAAGGGAGTATTCAATGTGAGAAATACGGCCATGGCTGTGATATTGCTGAAGGAACTGGGCTTTAGTAACGATATGTTGTCAAAGTTCTGCAAAAATTGTGAAATTGCTCGGAGGAGAATGGAAAAGATTTTTGAGAACGAGAATTTTGTGGTCTATGATGACTATGCACATCACCACACGCAGGTATTTAATAATCTCGAAAGTCTTAGGAAAAATATCGATGCCGGAGATAAGATACTGGCTGTGCTAGAGCCGCATCTCATATCAAGGTTCACAGGGAACAGTGAGGCTTACCTAATGGCTATGGGTATGGCCGACTATCCAATCATAACCAAATTCTACAAGTCTAGAGAAAAGCATCTTGAAGAACCTGATATGGATTCGTATCTAAAAGGTACTCGAGTTGTTTATGAACCAGACTTCGATACGGTTGTGGATAGAGTGACATCTGTGGCCGAGAGGCACTGTGGCTGCAACAAGCTACATGTAGTTGTTATGGGGGCTGGAATGTCCTATAAACTGAGTAGAAAGATTGTGAGTAGTCTTTTTTGCACGGTTTTTCCTGAGAAGAAAAAAGAAAATATCATCTACCGGAGTGCGATAACATATAGTGATGTAAAAGCAGGAGGTATAGCACCAGTATTATAACTGGGGCAAATGGAAATAGAGGACCATCGTTCTTTTTTCTGATCTTTGTCATAATTAGTCCAAACAGGGTTCCCAATGTGCCTACCAACAGAAAGAAAATCGGCAAGTATTCCAGGTTCAGCATGAGTCCACTCAGGGCTATCAGTGCCAAATCTCCTCCTCCAATCACTTCTCTTTTAAGAAAGTTTCTCGCTATAATTCTGGCGGATTCCACCAAAGCAAAGTAGGCCAAAGCACAGACAAGAGCATAGAGTGGATCCATAGGACTGAATAAAACCCTCAGCAGAGCAAATATATAGAGAGGAATTTGGAAATGAATTGGAATCTCCTGGGTTTCTAAATCAGATATTATTAATATGGCCACCACACTGAAAAATAGAGACATGTAGAGGAATTTAGTGCTAAAGCCCAGCAGTAGATAGAGAATTCCGTAGACCAAGGCATTTAGTGACTCCAGGACAAAATACTCTGGACTTATTTTTTCCTTGCACTCTAAACATCTCCCCTTCTGTACCAGAAATGAGACTATAGGTAGGAGTGACCTGAACTTTAACTTTTTACCACACTTTTTGCAATGAAAATTTTCAAAAGAAACCTTTTCTCCTTTACGGAGTTTGTTTAAAATTGTAGCTAACAAGCTACCCATCAATGCACCAAAGCTGGCACAGAGCAAGAACAATGTAATTGTAATCATCTAACCCCACAGTTCATAGATGGCCAGTGCAGCAGCCACAGAAGCGTTAAGACTCTCCACGGCGGTGTTTTTCATCCTAACAGCACAAAGTGTGTTGCAATTTTCTCTAACTAGTCGCCTTAGTCCCCTACCCTCACTACCAATGACCAAACAAAGATTAATCATATTTTTAATATTTATCAAGCTTTTCTCTGATCTTCCACAAAGCCCAACTACATAATAGCCTAATTTTTTTAAAATCTCAATGGTTCTATTGATATTCACAACTTCCACTAGATTCACGAATTCACTGGTTCCAGCCGATGTTTTCGCTATCACCGACAGATCCCCAGGGCTATTATGTTTTGTTTTTATCACATGGCCCACTCCAAAGGCTACAGCGGTTCTCAGAATTGCCCCCACATTATGTGGATCGGTCAATTCGTCCAAAATCAGTAATTTTGGCAGACTGCTAATATCCCTGCATTTTTCATCTATAAAATCTTGCAGACAGATTTTTTTATTCTCTTCTAGTTGGGCGACATATCCCTGATGGCTCACGCTGTGGTCTCCTAGTATCTTTGAGAGTTCCGCATTACTTTTCTGTTTTATTAGGCTTGGATCCAGACTAATGCCCTGGGTAGCCACATGCTCCCTAAGATATTCGGTATCTGTGGTGTAGACAGTGATAAAGCTCTTTGCCCTATTTTTGAGGGCCATAAGCACTGGGTACTTTCCATATATCACATTCATAGTGCACACCCAACTAGCGACACATCTTTGATAATCCGTTTGGTTTTCCACATCAATTTTTTCCGGAGATTATTTTTTCAAACTCATCCATATCCACATCGATTTCGTTTTTCTCTATATTTTCCAATATAAAATCCGTTATTTTATCTCTCAGAAGGCGATATCTGACGGATTCTCTGGCTTCATGATTGTCTGTATAGTAGTCTATTACATCCTTTTCCCGACCCGACATGGACAAGGCCTCTTGCATGATCGCATGGGTTACATCCGAATCACCAACAACTATGTTATTTTCCCTACCTATTTTAGAAATTATCAGAGAAATCCTCACCGCTCTCTCGGCCTCTGTTTTCAGAGAATCACTATCAATTTCATCTGTCACCGATTTCCGAAGGTTTTCTATTTTTTTCTCATCCATGAGGCCTTTATGATAACGATCTACAAGACCTCTGGGTAGGTTGAAGGTAGCATTTCCGTGTAAATATCCTATCAATTTTGATTTTAGATAATTCTTAGCCATCGTTTCACGAGCTCTAACTAATTCGTCGTGGATAAACTCTTTAAATTTAGGAACATCATCAATTCCGAATGTACTCTTAACGAATTCATCGCTGAGAGTTCTTTTGTTAGGTTTCAGAACGCTATTGAGTTTAACCCTAAACACAGCTGATTTTCTGGCCAGCAAAGATGCGTGATAGTTTTCTGGGAACGTGACCCTAACATCAAACTCTTCTCCGGCACTCCTGCCGACGATCTGTTCCTCAAAATTATCCACAAACGATTTTGAGCCCAACCTTAGTCGATAGCCTTCCGCCGTACTTCCCACAAAACTTTCGCCATCAATGGTTCCGGAGAAATCTATTAGAACTTCGTCCTCCAGCTGAGCCTGTTCTTCTCTCTCTATAAATTCTTTGTGATTTTCCAGTATTCTATCCACCGCCTCCTCCATATCCCTGTCCCCAAGAGCTATTTTGAAACTGTCTAGTCTAATTGTCTTCAGATCTATTTCGCTAATCTCTGGCATCAGTTCGTAGACGACCGTGAACTCCACATCGCTGCTAACATCAAGAGTCTTCAGATCAACCTTTGGGTCCAGAGCCAACTTATAGCCATTCTCATTGGATAGAGAGTAGACAAACTCGTTTATAAAATCCTCAGAAGTCTTGTAGAAGTAACTATTAAACTCTCTTTTTTTTATGATGTCCAATGGCACCTTACCCACCCGAAAACCGTCTAACTTGTAGGTTTTCTGTCTTTCGGAGATAGCTCTAGCAACCTTCTCCACGATCACGCTCTGTGGTACCAAAACACTAAATTCCCTTTCCAACTCGAAGTCCTTCGTCAGAGTTTTTCTAATATCCATCGGCCAGCCTTTTATTAAAAATAAGTGGTGCGGATAAAGGGACTTGAACCCATACATCTTACGATACTAGATCCTAAATCTAGTGCGTCTACCATTTCCGCCATATCCGCTCGTGCGGTTCTATCGCTGTCAGGCTAACCCAGATAAGATTAAAATCAACAGGAGCTAACCAAATTTGAATAAAAGTTCAGTAAATCCTCGGAAATGCTCTGTTGTAGCTACGATGGTCTTCTATCATTGTCAGGTAAACTCTACTAGAGATTTACTCCGGTATTATGGTAGTATGTAGAAGATCAGCGGTTCCTTGTGCACTAATAATTTATCCTATTGCAAATATACAGAAGCAGACCTATAGTAGATAGGTAAGTAGAACAGATAATCGCCTGTTTTGCAATGAAGGCAGGAGGAAAGTCCGGACTCCTTGGAGAAATAGTAATGGCTAACGGCCATGGGGAGTGATCCCACGGAAAGTGCAACAGAAAATGAACCGCCCAGGGGCCTATGGCCCGTGGGTAAGGGTGAAAAAGTGAGGTAAGAGCTCACTATGGCTGCAGCGATGTAGTCCATTGGCAAACCCTACTAGGAGCAATATCAAGTAGACGGCTCGCCTAGGCGGGGGCGTTCTCCACGCTGGACGTCGTGGTAGATAGCTCGAGGCTAGAAGTAATTCTAGTCCTAGATTGATGATTATCAAATACAGAATCCGGCTTAGGTTCTACTTACGATAGACCTGTTTCCAAGATCACCCCAGCTTCTAACTTTAGATTCCAGTTATCAAATAAATAGTAGATCAAATTAAATTTGGTGCTATGGAGCATAAATAGTTACCAATACTGCCAGAGAAACCTAATTTTCCTCTTCCTTGGACTTGGCTATCTGAGAGGCTAAAAATCTATCTTTCCTGAGCGGCCAGTAGAAATGTATTCACCGTCG
>JAIRWJ010000060.1 GCA_031269065.1 Rickettsiales bacterium | reverse complement strand
CTCTGTTTGCCTCTTGCCGGACATAGCTTTTCTCATTGAGCATTGTGTTCATCCTATCTATAGCTTTTGCCTCGAGGGCTACCCTCTCCGCCTCGTTGTGGTAATGTATAGTACAGCTTGCAACATCACCGGAAAAACCTATTTCACCTATCCAACCTCCAGCGGGCCCTTCTCTTTCCGGCCTCTGGTTGTCTGTTTTATCTTTTTTTGGAAATTTATCATTAAATGCCTGTTTATCTCCGAGGCTGTTCTGTACCAGAGTATTTCGCAATTTTTGTTTTGGGGTTCCATATTTTTCTGCCAAAGCTCTGGCAGCCTCGTCATTTTTTACTGCTAAACCAGGATCCGGATTCCTCGCGCTCACGGACACCTGGGTCGTTCTTAGCGGACCATTAGTCTGCTTTATTCCTGTGGCTATAGCTCCCATTTCTGGTCCATATTCCTGCTCCGGCTCTAGTTCAATTACATCATATCCCAGAGCCTTCAATTGCCTGAGAATATCCATAGGTAGCGAACCATTCACAATAATCCTTTTTTTCTCCTTATTTTGGGCAACTACTAAATTCACAAGTTTGTCTAACTCTTCTGAGGCAATGTTTAGCTGTCCCAGAAGTAGTTTTTTTATTATTAACTCTCCTTTTTCATCCTTTTCTACATTATCTCGCTTCCTGTTCATGGTTTACCTAATTGTTTAATTCTTGAAATTATTAAGATCATCCATAAACCCTCTCATAGCGTCTTTTTCATCATCATTATCCATTCCATCGATTAGCAATTCCCCACGGGCAACCAGATCATCAATTAGATCATTTGGTAACTCAAACCTCTCTACCTTTTCTAGATTGTCTGCATATTTTTGTTGCTTTTTCTGGCCACTGGCTGCATTTTTCTTCAGTTTCATATTTTTCTTCAAGAAGTCTTCAGCGATTTTATCCTTTCTGAGGTTCTTGGCAGCAATTTTTTTGAGATCCTTTATGATTTCTTTTTGTCCTTCTATTTCTCTATCTATGTTTTTCCCTCTTCTGTTCCTTAATACGGTTAAGTTTCTCTTTTTATTTTCATTTTCTCTAATAGATTGTTGCTCATTTTCAATGAGTTCGTCTATAAATTCGGGTGATAGATCTAGACTCTCCATATTTTGCATCTTAGATCTGTACTCCATCTCCGGTCTTAAATCCTTGCTATTTTTCCTTGCATTAGACTTCAAGGTTCTAGCCTCCTTCATAACATCCTTAGCTTCTGCTTTATTCAGTAGTTTGTGGATAGGACCCCTATTCCATATCTCCTTGACTTTGCTTTTAACTGCGTCTCTAGCTCCTTTTAATTTCTGCTTGGCAAGCCTACCAGCTTTGTGTTTTAGTCCCCATGCCTTATTTTCAAGTTTTTCAGCTAAGTTGCTAACTCCATCGTAGGCTTTTCCAACCAATCCAGCCGTACCGGCAGTTGCCTCACCGACCTTTCCCAGGGCTCTAAATCTGGTTTTTGAGGGATCAACACGGTTTTGAGCTACCTTGTCAGCAGCTTTTTTGACGCCACTGAGAATTGCACCGGGAGCATTGTTGACATAATTTGTTCTGAAAGCCTCGATCTGTTTACCAGCATCCATAGCTTTGCCAAAGGCCTGGCCACCGATATCTCCGATGCCAAGACTTTTATCTTTGGTGCTAAGGAGAGAACTGCTACTTTTAGTTGCGTCAGAAATGCTTTTGAATATGCTGGAGGATATACTCTCTAGATCATCCAGCACCTTGTCAAAGAGACTAAAGAAAAGAAAGACAACCACAACATCAAATAGGACGCTCTTCAGGCCCGCGCTAAAGAGTATCTTTATTTGACCGATTATAGGGAATCCGTTTATGAGACAGATAAAACTCGAGGAATTATCCGGACAATTCAAATTTACTCCACGACCTCTGGCACTGTGCTGTGAAAATGTCGCATCTTTCAGAAGAATAATGTCCATCACACTGATATACATCATGGTAAACGAAAAATTCATGATTGGTTTCAATATGCTATCCATCACATATTCTGTCCAGGTATCGAAAATACTTTTAGTCCTTTCAAAGAACATGAGGGGTAGAACTATGGGAGATATAAATATTAGTATAGATAGGGTGAAAAAGGCTGAGGTAAATATGTACACGGCCTTTATTATTATGCCAATTATGAGGAATAGAAAAGTCATCATCATGCCGAATAGAACAGAACCTATACCTCCAATTACCTTGCTAATCACACCATCAGGAAAAAAATAGTTCGGTACCAGCATGATCGCACTATATAGAATAATGTTTGGTACCATACTGCTTGTTGAATAGCCAAGGTATTTGATTAGTTTACAATCCAGAGTGTCGAAAAGGGCCAGATAACTCTTATTTTCCTCATATTCACCAGAATCGAAATAGCAGCCATCGTAGTTTTTACTCCATATATTTCCGCTAACCACTTCGATACGGATTTTGTCATCAATACTACTTTTATTGTACTTATCGACAAAGTAAACGAGTTGCGAAATCTCCTGATTGTTAGAAATGACAATGTTCTTCTCTATCTGCCCCTTGTAGTTTCTATTTCTGATGAAAATCTTGACAGCTTATTCCCAATTGGAATCTATTTCATAGTTACTATAAAAACCCCTTTCACACCTTTCTGTCACTATATTTCTTCTCGAATAATTTATATCACCGAATAAACCATATTTGAAGCAAAGCATTATATCTCTATCCTCTAGAGTTATAGAATTATTTTCCACAATTTTTACAGCATTCACTTCCCCATCCTCCTCAAAATTCAACATTTGATTTTTCGGGTTTTTCACGATTTTTGTGAGCATTCTATTCATAAAACTATAGCTTGCTGTTGCAAAGTTGACTATGTGATTGTAGGCTCCTTGCTGCCAGCCATTGTAAAATATTAGCCAAATCACTACCACAAACTTAAACAGCGGGAAAACCATTTTCAGCATGTTTTCGGGTTTGGCAAGATTTTCCAAATTTCCCATTAAAAGCTGTTTATAGAAGTATATCACCATAAACAGCGTAAGGGCAGCTTTTATTGTTCTTATGAGGTACTTCTGAATCTTTAAAAATGGGTTATAGTTTGGAGGCAGCTCATAGTTCTTCACTATAAATTTGCCATCGATTTTCTTATACCTGCCATTAAAGAAGACGGAATTTCCCACGGCCATCTGTGCTGACACTGTTGCCTCGGAATCTGGACCACAGTAGCCCATGTTATTTAAATCTCCACTAGCTTCACAGAGGCTACTTCCGGCAACTCCGGCTATCAGATTTTTCAGACTCTCGAAGATACACTCCACAATTGGAGCAGAAAGCTGCCTTGGTACCCCTCCACCATCATCCTGTAAAATATTTCTAGAGTTACTTGTGGTACCGTTACAGGAGGAATCTAGGAATAGAGAGCCTACCACGTAATTGTCATCATAATCCTCTTCTCGTTCCACCTCTACGCAATGTGCCCTGTACTGGCAAAAATTCTTAACCTTTCCAAATGCACTGGATTTCATGTAGTTGACCTCACTCTGCTTTAGATCATACTGGGCGAACGTTTTTGTGGCGGTGTCAGAAGAGTCTTTGGACGAAAAACCACAGCTTCTCCTGTTAGTACTTTCGGCGACTGAATACTTGAATTTAGTCATAAACGGTTCTTTCACGACAGTTCTGTCTCCGTCTGTGTAACCATCAAAATTATATATAGTTTCAAAGTCACCATTATTGAATCCACCCATATCTCCTTTGACCCTATTATAGGTGAAGGCGGCAAGCTCTTTCCCTCCACTACTGAACATTTCCTTGTATTTTTTTCTATATTTTTCAGAAAATAGACCTTCTTTACAGATGGTCGCATTGAAATGATTGGCTCCCCTCTGGAGGACACTGCTCGAATCGCGATAGTCTGTAAAATAGTCAGTATCACAGTAACTGGCCCTATAATTGAGACCAGCGTTTAGTTTGAAATCGTAGGGACAGAGACCATGGCTAAACACACAAACATAGTCGGTATCCTTCTTTTTACCGGCTTCGAAATCTACCTCACCCACTGTACAGGTTACTCTGTCTTTATCTTCATCGTAGTTCTGTATAAATGTAAATATATTAGAACTGATTGCCTCACTGGCGCCATATCCATTTACGACATTAGAAAGACAAAATGTGCCATCGCCTATATTGTTTTTGTCCTTATCATGAATGCAGACTAGATGCTTACTCCTATATCTACAGCACTTCCTGGCCTCAACAAATGCCTTTACACAAGTTTTATCATACTTCTCATTCTTCACAAAGTAATATTTTTTGCCATTTTCTCCAGAAATAGTTTCTGTTATTGATGCTCTGTCACCAATTGCAACATCCGATTCTGGCAGAAAACAACCACTTTTTCCATCGTACAGGAATCTATTGCAGGCGAAGTTAGCCTTTTCATTTCCCCTCATGTAGTATCTCTGAAACATCCCATCAAAACCCTTCTGTTCCTCTGTTCTCGGGTCTATACAGTAATTTATGTCGTAATTTACAGTCTTGGATCTGTTATCATTGCTATCAAGTCCTTCTTCCAGCATTTTTTCTCTATCGGTTGCGTATGATATGTGTTCCCTCCCTCCGTAAACATATTCCCTATAGACCTGTTCGCCTATATCCTTTTTAACTGTCCCGTTTTCGATGCTATCAACAACATATCTGTAGTGAGAATTCTCGTAGCCACCCCTAACCCAGTATTTTTCGTCCTCCGTTTTTTTATAGCTGAGCCAGTCGTGGCCACAGAACCTATATTTTTTCATGGCATTCTTTGCTTTAGAATATTGGACATCAGTTGCTGCGGCTATACCTATTTGTAACTCATACTGAACACCTTGCATGAACGAAGGTCTTGCGGCAACACATGCCCAGTTCTGACCAGCTATATCAAAGGGAAGATTAATCAAAAGATCTAGTGCGTTCTCAATGTTAAATGATGCAATCATAGACAATGGATCTAGAACAAGTTTGTTGTTAAAAAATAAGTTTACAGCAACCTCCACCACTGCTGCAAGAACTTGAGCTATTTTTGCAATCACTTTCGTAGCCTTTTTAATCTTTGAGGACGACTTGGCCGGATTTTTCGATGTGTACAGACACATACCCTCGATTATTGGTATTTGGATCACAAAAGCAGATAATATTGGAATATTCATAATTATACACTTGTTACTGGTTGCACTGAAAGAAAACGAGCATTTTGTGTCAGCAGAGTTCAGAGCGGTCATCTTCTTAAAATTGTCATCAACTGCTTTCCCCACATCACACTGTCCTTTGGAATCGATGGATGCCAGTGTAGGATAGATTGGAAATATTGGATAGCCCCCATCCGGGCTGGTTTCCATCTTTGTCAAGTACTTACCTTCCTCTATATATACCTTTTGCTGCTTACAGTACTGATTTGTGTTAAAAACT
>JAIRWJ010000059.1 GCA_031269065.1 Rickettsiales bacterium | reverse complement strand
CGATCCTTGGATCAGTAGACTATATGTGCATAAGATCATACCTGATAAACTGAAAATTTTTGTGACCGAACACAGTCCTTTCGCAATATTTTCTAGTGACTATAACAATTACATCCTAGTAAATGAGTTTGGCGAAAAAATAAATATTCCAGATGAAGAAATTGCCAACTTCGGTTATCTGTTTTTGGTGGTTGACAGTAATTTTGACTCCGGAGAGGTGAGGAAAGTGTTTAATAGATTATCGATACATGACAGTGTGGCTCGAAGGGTTTCGGCCATTATCCGGGTAGGGGATAGAAGATGGGATCTGAGACTCAGAAATAACGTACTAGTGAGGATGCCGGAGAACAGTGACCAGGCAACCGAAGCCTGGACAGCGCTGGCCGATTTGATGGACACACATGGCCTGGATGTGGGTTTGGAGGAGATTGATCTAAGAGTAAAAGGAAAGATTTTTTTGAAATATGAGTCTGAGACCAGGGAAAAAATTGATAAATTCTCTAAAAAATCTCACTAGGTAGGGAGTACCATAGAATGGCTATTTTTATACTCTCCTTCTATGATACTTTTTATGCTCGACCCATAAAATCACTTGAAACGGCCTGACAGGACAATAGAATGGACCCATCAACCACAGCCTTCTCCGCAATTTGTTTATAAAAATATAGATAGTCTACCATATATTCAGGCTCATCTGGCCACATAGCCAATGGAAACTCCCTCTATCATATAATCTGCCACGCAGTTCTTTTCCTTCTGAAGTTTCAGTAGCATATCATATCTAATCTTTTGCTCCTGCTGTCTGAATTTAGCAAGCTTTTCAGCGTCTTTCTGGAGTTCTTTATACTTCAACTCCAGCTGTTTTTTCAATTTTTCAAAAGTTGTTCCAGTTTCCACACACAGAGCGGATTTTAGGCCTGCATTTTTTGCGCCGCAGATATCCGTCCCGATGCTATCTCCAACCATAAGTATTCTATTTCTTTCGAGCTTTCTGGCTAGTCGCTTCTCTGCATCTCTAACAGCTAGGTCAAAGATTTCTCTATGAGGCTTGCCAATCCTGATTACCCTGCCGCCCATCATTTCATAAGCCTCAGCTATAGCCCCATGTCTTACAACCAGGTTCTTTTCATTACTGCCTCTGGCACTCTCCTCCACCATCAGATTTGGACTGGTGATCAGCATAGGCAGATTATATTTCTTGAATTTCTTCAATTCTGGAATGAACGGATCTATGACCAGACTATCCCATGTTCTGGCGGTACTTCCGAACAGATCCAGAGCACTTTCCCGGAGTTGTTCCTTATTAGGGTATTTTTTAAACTGCTCTTCGCTAAGTCTTGGCATAGAAACATACACAAAGTCGGCGTCTTTGATATTTTGCACAACCTTGTACTTTGTCCCTTTAAACATAGCTGTATTCGGGCTACCAAGCATATAAACTCTTGTGGGATTGCTTCTATCCTCGAACTTCAACTCACCGGCCAGCAAGGCTCGCCTGGTGTATTCACCGGATGTGATGAGACTGTGAAAGTGTTTACCTTCAACGATTCCCTCGTTATCATAGTCTTTCTTTGCGTCGGAGGAAACTTCCGTCATGTTCGATATTACGTAAACTATTTTGCCTTTTCTTACTAATTCTGCCATAAGGTCTTTGGTGTTTTCATAGAATTCTCTTCCACTCCAAAGTACCCCGTGGGAATCGAACATTATGACATCAAATTTATCGTAAATTTCCTGCAAATTCCTATAGATAGCAGGTGATGCTGCAACCGCATTGCCTATAAACATACGACTCCTTCTTGTTAATAAACACAAATGGTCCCAGAGGATATCCTGTAGATGTACCACAGAACAGGCGAAGTGATGCTACCATGCTAGAGCTGCAAAGTCAAGACTCTGATAGAAAATCGAATAGTGAAAAGGCAACAATTGTATAGCTTTCTTTCCTGCGAACTATCACCATTTGGACCAATTCGACAGCTAGGGCACCTTCTTCTATACAGCAAGATTTTCGGAGCCAGTTTCAAAAGCAACATCGCTGCTATTTCTGCCGATACCGTACTAGAGACACCACTGCTCAACATTCTTCTCTGGTAAATCTTTTTCTTTCACTGTCTCTTTCTCTTTCTTTCATATTTTAGCTTAAATTTTTTCTAGGAAATCCTTTCCCTTATTTTAGGAATCCGATAAATCCTATATCTTTTTCTATAATGATTGTATGAGGATTTTTCATATAATTATTACAAGTACTACTTTCTTTTGCTTTGGCATTTCCTATTTCGTTGGGTGTTTTAGATATGTGAAATTATTCGTCAATTTCATCTATATTATTTTATCTGTATTCTTAAGTATTTTATCTTCAGAAATCCACAGACTAGTGAAAATACGCAGTTATTTGCCCACTTTTTGACCATCTCAACCTGCCAATTGAGTTTTTTAAAAACTAGTGTACAAATTTCAGTGCACCAGACCATAGTCGTCGTATGGGTCTATGAGCCGAAATAGCTCAGCTGGTAGAGCACCTGATTCGTAATCAGTAGGTCGGAGGTTCAAATCCTCTTTTCGGCACCAGGTTTATCAAAGTTTTCTGAGGATTGAGGAAAATCACGAGAAAATATGTAAGCATATTGTAAGCAGAAGGAGTAGTTCTGCGCCCTGAGACCCTAGGTATTTAGCTAGGAAAAACGGGAGGCGCTTACGGGGTAGAAGTTATGTAGGTAATTAGGAATTAAACATGAACGATAGTTAGGGATGGTAATTCAAACAAAAGAAGGTTCAAGTGAACGAATTATTGGTGTCAGACGATAGAAAAAAATAATCATATAGGGGACAGATTTATGGCAACAAATGGAAACACTACAGATAGAGTGGGGAGATGTAGCCTAAGGCAGGCCGTTGAGTATGTGGCCTTTGGTTGGGAGCCAATGAAACGAGTCGAGGAGATACGTACAGAAGAGAATGAGCGCAGGGAACCCCTAAGAGGTAAAATGGAAGCATATAAAAAGCTTGATTGGTACAAATCACCAGAGAACACATTGGATAAACAGTTTAGGAAGGCTCTGGTGGAGGTAATAACAGCCGTTAACGATGGTAGGCTAAGAATTTCTGTAAAAAATGCTTTGTTGAAATACAAAGGAGACCTAGTTTTGGGTATTATAATCTTAAAACGTCTTAAAAATGATATAGGACAATACTCCATCTGTGTAGATGGTGGGATTGAGCAAATACATGTAATGGAGGAAGATGCTGGCAAATATGTGTTTCATGAAAAAGCGGATTTTATAGTAATTGAAATGGTTGAACCTGCTGAACTGTGCAATCTTATAAGTCGAAATCAAAATGCGGCACCATGGATACGCGAAAATATTTCCAGAGAAATAAATTCTATGTGTATAGCTAGAGGATGTGTTGTTGAAGATGTAAAGTTTGAAGAACTGAAAATGCTTTTCCCAAATATAGAAAGTAAAGAAGAATTTAATAAGAATACCGTGTCCAATCCAGTCAACACTAAAAGCATTGTTGGAGATGATAGGAAAAATAAAATTAGTACTAAGTCAACAATAGACGAAAATAATTCCACTACTACGGAAAAAACCATTAGATCAGAAGAAACAAAATCAATTGATAAAGA
Source organism: Rickettsiales bacterium (assembly GCA_031269065.1). Lineage (GTDB taxonomy): Bacteria > Pseudomonadota > Alphaproteobacteria > Rickettsiales > UBA1997 > CALXRO01. Next base: position 11,572 of record JAIRWJ010000059.1, on the reverse strand, counting down.
ACTGAAATACGAACGAAAAGGCGGAATAAATAAGAGTAAGGAAGACTGGAAAGTTATAGGTTACTATTGTCACTTGGCTGATACCATAAAGAATAAAAAAGGTGCTCTATATAGAACGTTGCCACATGATGAATCGTTCAAATAAATATGGACAAAAGTAAAGAAGAAATTCCCAAAAGCTAAAAAACCAACGCAATCGACATATAACAGATATATGAGGGAACTCAACAAACTTGCAAATCACAATTACCAGCCTTGGAACGAAAGTAGAAGCGAGAACAACCATAAAAAGAGCTTAGAAACTCAAACTAAAATATTGGGACGATTAAAAAGGGGAGTAGTTATTAGTTTTTAAATCTACAGAGCCATTAAATTTGCTAAAGCTAATTTAATGTTTCAGTATGCGTGTTTTACTCAAATAGAAATATGTGTCGTATTGAATATTGTATTTTGCCGTAAACACCTATTTTCATTTTCGTATTCATGTCGAAAATAGCTTTATAATACCAGCTAATTTGCTGTTTTTCAATGTAAGTTCCGCTGAAGCCAAAATGAGCATTATGTTGTTTGACGTGAGCATAATACTCATATTTATGAGTAAAAATCCCTTGAAAGCGTATAAAAACTAAATAAATTAGTGTTATGTTAATTTAGTTTACTAAACACATGATTAAAGGTATTACAGATCTGAGACAAGAATTTGAAGATGCTCCAATGTCGGCACCACTAAATTCAAAAGTGGTTGCCGCTTTTATAAACAAATCTATATCCTGGCTCAACATAAAAGCCACCTACGGAGGAAGCATACCCTACACCAAGCTTGGCAATAGTCGGCTCTACTCTAAGAAAGATGTACTAGACTGGCTAGAGAGGAATGGTCAGAAAATACGTTCAACCTCAGAATATCGCAGGGAGGTGCTAAATGGCTAAATCACAGAAAAACGCCCGCCGGGTTAGATCCGGCGGAGACTTTCATAGAAAAGATGTCTATAGGGGTACTATAGAACCACCCGGAAAAGAAGTCAAATGCCATTTAAACGGCAACGAAGAGGAGGCAGACCATGGACCTATTCTATAGAAAGCTCGGCGAGTTTAGCGTAGAACCTCCATCGAAGATTCCAGTTGGCGATAGATTCATCCGCTGGGGACATAATAGTAGATACTGGGCTAGAGCCGTTGGCAATGGCTTTATCTTTGGTGACTTTGTCGCGGGACTCAGTGAGAACAGCTTTGGAGAAAAATTATCGAAGGAAGATATTAGAGAATATAGACTTATCCAGGAGGCAGTTCGAAGAGAGCAGGACAGTCGCTGGGAAGAGGTTGCTAGAGAGGTAGATGAAGTATATAAACATCTCCCTAGAGCTAGAGATGATTTTCCCTATATAGCTAGAAAGAGAGTTAGAGCCCACGAAATAGGCCAGAGCAGGAACGGAAATACTCTTGTGCTGGGCTACAGAGATGTGAATGGCAGGCTATGGACTCTGCAGGCTATAGGACCAATGGAACTAAGAGATTCTACCCAGGAGGACGCAGGAAAGGTTGTTTTCATACTGTAGGTAGTCTAGCTAGTCCTCCTCCAGCCAAACTTGAAGCCGGTTCCTCCACGACCATTTATGGGGCTAGTCCTTCTCTGACTATCTGCGAAGGCTTTGCCACTGGAGCAAGCATCCACGAAGCTACAGGAAGAACAGTCATTGTAGCAGGTGATACAGGTAATCTCCTTTCGGTGGCTAAAGCTCTCAGAGGGAAATACCCTAGCAGAGAATTAATATTTGCTACGGACAATGACACTAGAGTAGATAGTAGCAGTAAAGTTATTAGCAAAGAAAGTACAAAAATTACTAACAAAAAAATATAGGTTAAATATGATGATACCAAACAATATAGAAGAAAATACCACTACAGAAACACAAAGAGCCTACAGAGAAATAAATATAGGACTGGAGAAAGCTATAGAGGCTACTCGAAGAGTTGGTGGAAAGGTAGCTATTCCAGAACTAGAGACTGGAGGTAAATGTGATTTCAACGATCTTCGGAACGAAGAGGGGGAAAGAGCTGTTAGAGAGTGCTTCTCCAATAGCCTAACCAATGGTGAAGCAGCTGAAGATAAGGCTGAGGCTGAGGATGAGCTTCCAAAAAACTGCTTTAGAGAGGGAGGTCTGTTCTGGTACAGAGGGAAGAATAGAGAACCTGAGAAAGTATCCAACGAGGCCAGAGCCACTAGAAGAATTAGAAATGAATATTCTAGCAACTGGAGTACACTGATTGAATTCAGAGATCCAGATGGAGTAGCTAAAACCCTGGCAATTCCAGAGAGTATGCTGGCTGGAGACTGTAGAGAGGCTCGAGAGCTACTGTTCAGCGAGGGACTGAAAATATATTCCCCTATGAGATTCAATGAAATTCTGAGGCACTTCAGTCCAAAGCTACACACTCTATCTGCCGATAGGGTTGGCTGGTATGGCCATATGCATGTTCTACCAGCCTCTACTCTGGGGGATGATGAAAACAATCAGATCTATCTACAGTTGGCTAGTGTCTGTGATTGTGATCTGTACAGAGTAGGTGGAACTCTGGAGGATTGGAAGGCTAGCATAGCTAGGTATATGGAAGGCAATAGTCGTCTAACCCTTATGGTCACCTGTACGTTTGCCTCAACCCCAGTAAATTTTACAGGCACAGAAAACTTTGGCCTCCATCTGATGGGACCTAACTCCTTTGGCAAAACCACTCTGCTAAGAGTAGCTGCCTCTGTCTTTGGGGGCCCTAGCTATCTCAGAAGCTGGAGAGCCACTGACAATGGACTTGAATCTATAGCTGCTACGCACAATGATGCTCCACTTATTTTGGATGAGATTGGTCAGGTTGATCCAGAGAAACTAGGGGAAATGGTATACATGCTAGCTAGCGGAGAGGGTAAGCCTAGATCTAGGAAAGATGGCACAGCTAGAAAATCTAGCAGATGGCGTCTACTGTTTCTATCCAGTGGAGAGATTGATCTGGTCTCCCATATGGCCGAGGGGAAAAGAATCCCGAGGGTTGGCCAGGAGCTAAGAATACTCAGCATTCCAGCTGAGCCACTCCGAGGAGAACATTTCGGAGCTTTTGAAAATCTACATGGTTTCAGAGATGGAACAGAGCTTTCCAGACATCTGGTGGAAAAGTCTAGAGAGCACTATGGAACAGCCTCCAGAGAGTTCATAGATAGACTCTAGAAATGTTAGACAGAGAGGGAGCTGATAGGCTAGGAAATGATTTCAGAGAATTCTCAAGAAACTTCAGGGACGAAATTAAGCCTCTAGACAGAGATCACACACAGGTGGAAAGAGCTCTAGGACATTCTGCTCTGGCTGCCTTCGCCGGAGAGTTAGCTATAAGATTTGGAATACTTCCTCTGCCGGAAGGAGAGACAAGAATCCTAGCTATGAATTGCTGCAGAGACTGGCTAGAGAATCGGGGGAGCTCCGAAAATGGAGAAATAGGAAAGCTCAAAGAGCAGACTAGATATTTCTTCGAAACTAGCCAGGATCGCTTCAGGAGAGTTAGTGGTGAGAAAGCTAGAGCTGTAGACAGCAGAACCATATACAACATAGCTGGCTATAGACAGGATTTTGGAGGCAGATCACTGTTCTATGTCCCCCCTTCAATCTTCAAGGGTGAACTCTGCAGAGGATTCAGTGAGAAATGGTGTAGACAGGTCCTGTTCGAAGTCGGTTGGCTGGAGAAGGAGGATTCTAGTGTAGAATGGCTGGAAAATGGATCGAAGAGGGTGTATACATTCAATAGCAAAATATTCGGTGATTAGGAAAATCTCTGCATGATATTTTTGAGCATAATTTTTGTAAGGATTGTAAGGAAATGCCAATTTATATTGATAAATAAGGCTATTCTTCCATTACAAAAATGAAAAATTCCTCTAGATGGCTGGGATAGAAAAACCCTATAGAATGTCTATAAATAAGGAAATTCTTCCATTACAAAACTGCAGAGATTTTTGTAAGGTTTTTTGTAAGAATTGTAATGTCAATAGACGCTGTTGGGAAAAATTTGTAAGGATTGTAAGATTTTTGTAAGTATTTTCCATGGGAGAAATAGCTATGATAGACAAGGCTAAACAGTTATTTTGGCTCCGGAGTTCCCTAGAGGCCCAGAGAAAATTTGTAATGACGGAATGTATTGAAAAATAAGGATAAATACAACTTTCATTACAAAATTACGAAAGTTTTTTAAAAAAGTACAGATAGGAGTATTTTATCTACTGTAGTTTTAGTCTTCATTCCCCCCATATCGGTAGTCTACACTTGCCACACAAACATACTTCTAAATCTAGCCTCCACCTTCTCTCTAGGGGTTTGAGAGTTTGCATCGTCTGAGTTCCGGTAGGGGTCGTCGATCAGAGACACATGGGATGTATAGCCTCCCCGTAAGTTTAAGCATCAAGCTGTCCACCTTTTCTGAAGTAAACTGTAACCTGTGAAATGTAAAAGTACATGACATGAGACAATCACACAAAAACCAACTAAAAAGATGAATGATCTGGCAAAGAGTATTAGGATAAATTTTCCATCTATGCTGTCTTTCTGATGTAGTGAGAAAAACGGCGAGAATTACAGATAACCTGAAACTCTTCAACCTCACCTGCGGGCAAAGGACAATCTGGCCGTTGTCATATAAGTTTTGGCTTGTATAAGTGTTAAAAATTGTACCTCTAAGATAATGCCCAAAAACAATGTTGATTACTCTCTACCTAAGAAACCATCTTTATTTCTGTGGAAATTTTTGAAATACTATAGTTATAGCTTCTCCCTAACCGTATTGTTGACAATAACTTCTGATGGATTGCACTTGGCCGCTGCACAGTATTTCCTTAAAATAATTATTGATGGGCTTCTAGCTAATCAAATAAATCTTTCGAATGGTCTACTTTTGACAGTAATATATTCATTTTTTTTTCTAAGTAATCACTTATTTTTACCGCTAATCAGAAAATTCAGGGTTAGAGCCATATCTACAGTGCAAATGGACATGAGAAATGAATTATTTTATTATACCACCGGTCATCCCCTTGAATTTTTTATGGATAATTTTGCAGGAAATCTTAATGCCAGAATTGTTGACATAGTTAATGGGACAAAGGATATTTTACTGAAGGTTGCCGATATTTTTTCAAGTGTTTTTATATTTGCACTACTTGCATCACTTTTTTCCAGAAAAAGTCGATTAGTATCGATACTTCTGTTTTCTTGGATGTCTGTCTACGGTGTTTTATTTATTCTAATAGCTCGAATGATAATGAAAGCTTCTAGGGAAAAATCTGAAAAAGAAGGGAAATACTCAGGATCCGTTGTGGATTGTTTCACATCTATCTACAACGTTAAGAGTTTTTCCATGGAATCTCGAGAAAATATAAAGAGAAAACTGGAGAGCGGAGATATATTAGAAAAAGATATTAAGCTTAGCCGACTAAAATCTCTGATGGATATCTTTAATTTTGCATCCAATTTTGCTCTGGTGTTTTTGGTTTTTATCATTTCGATCAAATTGTTTTTAGAAAATAGAATAACCCTGGGTGATCTGACAATGTTCGTATCAGTGATAGCTCAGGTGTCCGGCTGGCTTAAATATGCGTTTGGCAGTATCGTTGAGGTATTTGAACTACATGGAAGAATGGAAGGGGCTCTAAACACGATTATTGTCCCGTCAACGGTTGAGAATCAGGTACAGAATAGACTTGTTGTTAGCGATGGGAAGATAGAAATTAGCCATCTCTACTTTCGCTACAGAACATCTCTTCCTCTGATCTTTTCTGATTTTAGCCTCCATTTGGAACCGAATACAAAGCTGGGTATTGTTGGTCACAGTGGCTCCGGCAAGAGTACTCTGATAAACCTACTGCTCAGACTCTATATGCCAGATGGTGGTAGTATAGCTATAGACGGACAGAACATAGAAAGTGTAACCGGGGAATCTCTCAGAGAAAGCATTAGCTATATACCTCAGGACACTATGTTGTTTCACAGGACAATAGCAGAAAACATAGCTTACGGGAAACCTGATGCCAGCCAGGAGGAAATAGAGCTGGCAGCAAAAAAGGCTTTCTGCTACGACTTTATAAACAACTTTGAACATAAATTTGGTACTGTTGTAGGTGAACGAGGAGTGAAGCTATCCAGTGGTCAACGCCAGAGAATTGCCATAGCTCGGGCCATTTTAAGGAATAGTAAAATTCTTCTGTTGGATGAGGCAACCTCGGCGCTGGACGTTCTAACAGAAATTGAGGTGCAGAGGACACTGGCCGAACTTATGGAAGACAAAACAGTCATAGTTATAGCCCATAGACTATCTACCTTGGACATAGTGGATAGGATAGTTTTACTGGAAAACGGGAAAATATTGGAAGACGGTACAAAAAAAGAGCTTATGACTAGAAATGGACTGTTCAGAAAAATGTGCCTTGGATAAGAAATGTTTTCAGAGTAGCGTGCTGTAGATCCTTCGTGTAAATGTAAAAGCTGAGCTAATGAAAAACAAAATTTATTCAGATCGCAGCTGATGTACTTTTCCAGCATCTAAAGTTAGACAGAAAGTTGTTGATCGCCCCTACTCCCCCCGAAAAGGGATTGCTGTCCATGTGTGCACTTTACCTTGTGAATGTAATCATTTTCCTGCTTTATTGATTCACTGCGAAAAAATGATTAAATCATAACTAATGTGTCTGCTAAGACCTAAGGACTTGCAGAAGATCGGCAGTAATCCCCACAAAAGAAGGGACTCCCCAATAATCGTTGATGACGAACATAAAACAGGCATTCAGGCCAAATTCCCATTTATCTCACAATTCCTATATTTTTTAGAACGTCTCACGTAGACTAGATTATCCACATAGCCATTGTATCCACAGTACCTGTCTATGTTCGCAAATATCTCGTCTCTATGAACCCAGAGATTAACACTTATTCTTAGCATGTGAATGGATTTACTGTAGGCTCTGGTTCTTCTTTTGAGTCTGGCTAGTCTGTCTCTTATAGATGAGTTTAGAGATTCTACTAGGCAGGTTTCACTCTTCGATGCTATGTGCTTTCCTATGTTACTTTTGTATTTTTTGTACACTGAATCGTAGGCACAGTGTCCATCTGTGCAGAGATAATCTATTGTGACAGGTAGTCTTTCGTTGTATTCTATATGGTCACTGCTGTGTCCAGAGAGTACTTCGTACATTAGTCTGGAGGCATTGGCTATGTCTTCATCAGCTACCCCTAGATGCAACAGCTTTACCTCCGAATCTATCCACAGCAGTCCATATTCTTTTGTCGAAATAGGATCTTCCTTCGGAATTTCTCGGTTTTTTTACGTAGGTGAACAGTTCATCCATCTCCAGCACCTCTATGCGTTTTGCTCTATATTTTTCTGCTGGATTGTTTTCTCTTTTCTTTTTTTCCTGTTCCAGCAGGCTATTACTATTCACCAGCCAATTATCTATGAGATTAAAGGAGAGTTTTTACCGAAACAGATCTCCAGAGCTGACTCTATTCCATTTATGCTGGTACCTGCCAGATAGAAGGCTAGAGCTATTTTTTTCGGCAGCAGATCATGTTTTATTCTTTTGTCTCCTAGCACAAAAGTTTTGCCACAGTTTTTACAAAGGTATCTTTGATTTCCCTTTTTACCATCTTTGCCATTTTTAACGAGAGATTCACTGCCACAATGTTTACATCTATAACACCTGTTGGAACATGTATTTATCCTAGAGATACTCTAATCACCTATTCTAATATGTCAGCGATTATTGGGGAGTCCCGAAAAGAAGCAGACCCTATTGACTTTTTTCACTAGGAATGTTAATAGTCCCGTACTTGGGAGCATAAGATGTACACTATGATAAATAAGGGGGCAGTTTGAATTCGGAATCCAGGTCTTCGTACGAAAGAATGGCTCCGCACTATGAGGAATTTCGTAGAGAACGATCTAGTTATATAGATTCTGTGAATAAGATGGTATCGGATTGGATAAAGAAGGAGAAAATAACTGTAGAAAACTTGTCGATTTTGGATGTTGGCGGGGCCGACGGGGAAAGGATAAAAAGCATATTCGGGGAGAAGAATTTCAAAGAAATTGTTGTTCTGGATAACTGTAAGGACATGTTCCTTGGCAACAAACAAAATGAGAACGTAAAATTTGTTGAAGGTGATATATGTACCTTTGATGCGTTTGGGGATAGGTTTAATATCGCTACATGCTTATGGAATGTATTTGGTCATATTGACACTCATAAAATGAGGGCACAGGCCGTGGATAACATATACCGGATGCTGAAGCCTAGTGGACTTCTGTTTATCGATTTTAATAATCGGGAAAATGTTAAGAATTATAGACTAAGAGCCATAAAAAATATATTGCTTAGCTTCTTACATATTCGAAATAGTGGGGATTTTAGATTTTTAAAGACGATCGGTGAAGAGGAGATTCCGTTTAAAACACATTTATTTACAAAAAATGAGGTTTTAAGAATTTTCAGGAATAGCGGCTTTTCGCTACAGAATATGATGTATTTGAATTACAAAAGTGGAAATGTGGAGAACAATCACTTTTCTGGAAGTATTTTCTGCGTCCTAAAAAAGTAGTGTGTCTATGGATAGAAAAAATAAGCCATACTTTTTTACCGAGGGCTTGAAAGAAGTCTCTAGATTCCTCGGAGGGGATGAGAACATATATCTGGGAATTAGACCCTATGGTTTCCATGCAGGTAATCAAATTGTATTCAATGTTTACCCAGATCTTCTGTGTGAATTTCTCAGAAAAAGAGGAATAGAGCCCAAATTTAATTTTTTTATTTTCATTAACGATTGGGAGCAAGTTAAATTTGCCCAAAGTGATAATTCAATTAAGAATTATCCATTCAATGTGAGCCCTCAGGATACCATTTTTCAATTTGCTATCCATGACAAAACGATTGCAACGTTAGTTGACCATTGGGAAAGTGTAATTTTGGAGAATTTCTACGAGAATGTTAAGAACAAATATCCACAGGTATCGATCTTTCCTGTCAGAAATTCTAGCATGCGCAGCAGTAAGTGGATGAAAAAAGTGGTGCTAAAAACAATAGAAGAACCGGGCCTTGTAGCTGATGTACTTCGAAGATATTCTGGGAAGAATGTGGAAGAAGGAGCTGAGTATTGTAGAGCCGTTTGTCCCATGTGTCGAACTGCTCTGGTGAAAAATTCTTTAATGGGAACTGATGATGTAGCAATACAGTGCCAAAACTGTGGCTTTAATGGCATTAGGAATTATAGTACACTGTACTTTTGGCTGTACCACAAACCACTAGCGATACCAAGGATAAAAGAGTATAGAATAGATCTCTGTATAACCGGGGCTGATCATCACAACGAAGGAGATTTTTTGGTCAGAAAAAACCTATTTAGAGCGTACAACATTAGTGTGAAAATGCCCAAAACACTGTACACCCCAGTTCTCTACGGAAAAAACGAGCTACCCATGGGTAAAAGTAAGAATAACACCGTAAATGTGGAATATAATCTTCTGAGAAAGATGGTCTCCGAGACCAATAGCAAAATTGTAAGGATAGGTAATTTGTATGGCGGCTAGGGAAACAAAAAAAACTCTTCTCTGCTTCCCGAATTCGTTTGGCTTCGGTCCAACCGGGATGTTGTTGTCTGTGCTTGACAGAATCAAGAGTATGTGGGAGGGTACCATAGTCGTAGCCTCTAAGTCTTGGTCCCAGGATATCGTTGGAGACAAAAGCAGATACGTTCTTACGTACGTGGATGAGAGATCGAGCCGTGATATACTAGAATTTATCAATAGATACGAAAACTCTTATGTAATTTCATCTCTAAACAGATTCGCAGTTGAGGCTTGCAAATGGGGAAGTATCCCTTGTGTTTTTTTGGACAGTCTATCCTGGTTTTGGGACAATATTCCAGAGTATTATTTTGACGCTGATAGGTACTATGCTGAAGATTTTCTTTCTACGAGTATAAACGTAAAAAAACTGGACGGAGAAAAAAGAAAAAAGGTGTGTTTATTGCCACTAATAGTTGACGACAAACTAAGAAGATTCGAAATAGCGGGTATTAGCAGTTTTGACTACACATTATACATAAGTGCCCTGAGGAGCCCATTTTTCCCGAATCTAGTACCAGAAGCATATCTAAATCTAATTTCGTTAGCTTTAAATAGCTTGGATCTGAAGAAACAGAATGTACTTCTGACAAGTTGTCAGGTCAATTTAGGTTTTTTAAGCGAAAAAATAACCAATGGTAGAGTACGATTAGCTACCTTGCCAATGAATGATTACATGAGCGCAGTAAAAAATAGTAGACTTTCAATAACAATGGGCGGTTACAATGCGGCCAAAAATGCTCTGGCCAATGGCACTCCACTATCCTTCATATTACCCATGAATAAAACTCAATGGGCTCTAGCTAGGGAGTGTAAAAAATTTGACTACCTGCAACAGGTCTTGGAGTGGGCAAACTACATTGACAACTTCGACATAGCTTTTGTCAAAGCGGCCCAGGAAAAAGATGTTATAGCATATTTTGTTGAGTTGTCGGAGAGAGTCTATGGAGACAGACACAATAGAGAAAAATTTATAGCAGATTTTTCAAAAATGTTTGACCAGGACAGCGAAATAAAAACAAAGGCAATTGACCTAAAGATAGATAATGGGGATTTTATGGTTAATGATCTACTGAAATTTTGGGATATGAGGTGAAAATATTGATAATTTGTTCAATATACAAGCCAAATATCGGTGGAATAGAAAAATCTGTGGAGGAGCTTTGCGGTTATTACAATAGGAATGATCAATCGACTGTTATATTAACGAAAAGATTTCCATTTAATCTGCCAGATAGGAGCACGTTCCATGGCACTCCGGTTTTTAGGGTGAACAGGCCCAAAACGCTGAGTGACTACGCAGGATTTAGGAAATGGCTTTCAGTAAACGAAAAATTTATAAAATCCGACATTATACATATTATTGGTGTGAGAAGACCAATGCCCCTAGTTGCGCTTATTCTGAGTAAAAGATGGCACGTGCCGGTGATTGGTACATTTGCTGGAGGCGATCTTGGAGAGAATAGAGACGAGGAGGCTATAAAAGTATGGAACGAGGGAATAGGCATCAATATGAATTCAATTGAACAGTTTGATTACTATACAGCCTATTCAGATGATTTGATCAGAGATGCTGTCTCTAAAATGCCATTCTTAGAGGATAGGATTGAACGCATAGAGATGAGCATAGATTTTAGTGAAATCGATCGGGCAAGAAGCTATGATGGAGAGGTAGTTTCATTTATCCTGGCTGTGAGGCGTCTTGAGCAACCAAAAGGAATTGATATCCTAGTGAAATCGTTTCGTGATGTAGCAAACGAGTACAGGCATTTGGATCTAAAGATTATAGGGTGTGGACAGGAGGAAGAGAATCTGAGAGAGCTGGTGAAAAAACTGGAACTTGAAGATAGAGTGGAATTTCTCGGAAAACAGGATATACTGACGGTATATTCTCATATGAAGAAAGCTCTGATACATGTTTGCCCTTCCC
>JAIRWJ010000011.1 GCA_031269065.1 Rickettsiales bacterium | reverse complement strand
TCTACTAATCTTTCAGGCCAGTTATATGAATACTCCATCTTCTTTGGCTATAATGGATTCGCCGTTCATGTAGGGAATTATGGCAATTGGTACCTCTATGCTACCATCCCTCCGCTGATAGTTTTCCATGATGGCTATAATTGTCCTTCCCAGAGCCAGCGCTGACCCGTTGAGACTATGGAGAAAATGGAGTTTTCCGCTGCTGCTCCTGTATCTCGCGTTCATCCGCCTAGTCTGAAAGTCTGTGCAGTTTGAGCAACTAGATATTTCCCGGTAGGTGTTCTGGGCCGGCAGCCATACTTCGTGGTCATAGGTTTTGGAAGAAGCAAAGCCCATATCTCCGCTACAGAGAAGAACAACCCTGAAAGGTAGCTTTAGAGCTATCAGCAGTTCACTCTCTATTTCTTTCATTCTCTCGTGCTCCTCGCTGGACTGTTCCGGCGTTGTCACGGCTACCATTTCCACCTTTTTAAACTGGTGCTGCCGGAGCATACCCCGGGTATCCTTTCCGGCAGAGCCAGCTTCGCTACGCCAGCAGGGTGTATAGGCTGTAAGCCGGATAGGTAGGTCCCTCTCCTCCACAATTCTGCCAGCAACCCAGTTTGTCATGCTTACCTCACTGGTCGGGATCAACCACATCCCCTCCTTCGTGCAGTAGGAGTCCTCTGCAAATTTTGGTAAATTGCCAGTACCAAACATGGCTTCGGGCCTAACTAGAAATGGAATAGAAGTTTCCTGAAAGCCATGTTTCTTTACAAAATCTAGGAAAAAATTTGACAGAGCTCTCTCCAACCTAGCCAATCCACCGAACAGGGATGTGTACCGACTGCCGCAGATCTCACCAGTCTGCTTAAAGTCCATCTGTCCTAGATCCTCTCCCAGTTCATAGTGAGGCTTTGGTTGGAAATTAAATTTCGTGGGCTCCCCCCAGGTCCTTAGCACAACATTTTGCACTTCATCTTTACCAACCGGCACCGAATTTTGGGGTAAATTCGGAATCAGCGCTAAAATTACATTAAGTTTGGCCTCCATATCATTTTTTAGGGAATTTTCAAGAACTATAATGGTTCCACCTATTTGTTCAGATTTTTTTTCTAGTTGTTCCGTATTCTCCCCTTTGGATCTGAGCACCCCCACAGTCTTCGACAGATCATTCCTTTCATGCCGTAGGTTCTCTATTTCTGTAAGCTTTTCTCGGCGGGCGGTGTCTAACTCTATAATTCTCTTTGCTCTAAAGTCTGAATTCCTTTTTTCCATGGCCTCATCAAACAACCCAGGATTATCAACAATCCATTTCAGATCCAACATCGCTCGGCTATATATGTTATAACTATGACTAGAGTATAGTTTTCAGTATTAATTTTCAATGACCCCCGGCCGACTGCACTAAATAATAATTCTTGATTTCATATTACTCTCCTACCCACTTTGTAGTTCCTGAATCCTTTTAGATGTTCTACAGGGATCAGATTATTTACATATTAGATCTGGTACAAAAACCTGTTGGTTTAAAATCGCTCCCAATTATTTTTTGCTAGGTACCAATAACTAATTTTTCGTTCCTATCGATTCGGAAGCCAGTTAAAGGTTACGCAATCTCCAGATAAAATTAGAGACCTTGTTTTTTATATTGTAATGACGAGAGTATCGTCATTTAACAGCCCCGATGGCGGAATTGGTAGACGCGTTAGCTTCAGGTGCTAATAATCGCAAGGTTGTGGAGGTTCGAGTCCTCTTCGGGGCACCAGACTGAACATGCAATTTATAGACGAGGCTGACATACACATAAAAGCGGGTAGTGGTGGGAACGGAAAGGTGGGTTTCCTTAGGCTGAAATATAGGCCAAATGGTGGCCCCGACGGTGGCGATGGCGGCAGAGGTGGAGATATTTGGTTTAGAGCGAGTGGTAGTCTGGATACTCTTCTGAAATTCAGATACAATAGGATTTTTGAGGCAAAAAATGGGAATAATGGTGGCTCTTCCTGTAAAACCGGAAGGAGCGGTAAAGATCTAGTTATAGATGTACCCGTCGGTACTCAGGCAATGTTTGGTGATGGTAGTCTGTTTTTCGATCTAGATAAGGACGGAACTGAATTTTTGGCCGCCCGAGGAGGCAACGGGGGCTTTGGCAATGCAAGATTCAAATCAGCAACGAATCAGGCACCAAAAACCGCTAATCCAGGAGAAAGCGGAGAGGAATTAGATCTACTGCTAAGGCTGAAACTGCTGTCGGACGTGGGTCTCGTTGGGCTACCGAATGCCGGTAAGTCGACGTTTATTTCGTCGGTCAGCAATGCTCGGGCAAAAATTGCGGACTACCCTTTTACCACCACTGCGCCACAGCTGGCTGTGGTCTCTGTAGACGATTTTGAATTTGTTATGGCCGATCTGCCTGGTCTTGTAGAACGGGCCAGTGAGGGCAAGGGCCTTGGCGATAGATTTCTGAAGCATATAGAGAGATGCTCAACTCTACTACATCTTATTGACAGCACATCGTCAGATCCCGGAGAGGACTATAGAATAGTGAGAAGGGAGGTTGAATCTGAAAAATACGAAATTTCTGGCAAAGTAGAACTTGTGGCTTTGACCAAAATAGATTTGATCGATAGCAAGAAACTAGCCGAAATCAGAGAAAATTTGGAGAGGAGGATTGGGAAAAGTATTCATACACTTTCTTGTTTTAGTGGTGTCGGTCTGAAAGATTTAGTTCTCAAGCTAGGCAAGCAGGTGAGAGAGTCCAAAAAGGCGAAAACATTGGCTCCAAAACCTCCGCATTGTTATGAACGGGATTCCACTAGGTCCAGCGGTTCAGAAGGCCTAGAGGAAATTTATAGATAACTCTGTAGGTTTTTTCATCCTTCCAGTCAGTGCGAGCCACATATTCCCAAAATAGCTTTTTATACCTGTTTGTAATCCAGTAGGATGGAATATGAAAAATAGATCTATAGATATTCCCTGGTTTTTTATTCGATAGAAAGTGCATCATTCTAGGATGTTTTGCACTATCCTCTAGATCCACCAACAGCTCCCGGTCTTTTATCTTTATTCTGCTTTTCTTGGACGCGTAGTAGGAAATCAAAAAGCTCCATCTAAAACTAATCGGCTTTATTTTACCGTAATATACCAAATTTATAGTATCCTGGTCTCTGCAAACGAGATTTGGGTATTTCTCCAGGCATAATCTGGTTTTTTCTTCAATACCGTCCTCTCTTATTTTAGCCAGATTCATCAGCATAAAACCAGAGTTAAAGTAAAACTCATGTTCTTCAATAGGGAAATCATCTTTGCTGACCCCATTGGCTCTGTAAAGGTGATCCTCTGTGGCCTTTCTATCACTACTCCAATCGATGCAGTTGCCACTGTAGTAGTCCTCTATATTTTCATGCCAAAGATCTTCGAGACCGCTGAGAAACGTCACATCACAGTCTGTGTATATGACCTTGTCTATATTTGGCAATAGCGAAGCCAGTTTCAGTCTGTAGTACATGGGATTTTTGAGCTCTGCGATTTTACCGGATCCGATGCTTATAAATTCTATTATACAATCTTTTACAGTATCCTTGAGTTTGGCTATTCTTCTTCTGTTCTCATCCAGAAGATTCTCCTGTATAATATAGAACCTATAGAATACATTTTCATCTTTGGTGTTCAGTAGCAACGAAACTATGGTTTCGGCACAGTAATAGGCGTAGCCGTCATCGCAGGCCAGGGCAACATGTATCTCTTCCTTTGTCATATATGCTATTCAAAAACCTTTTAGACCTTATCTGATATTCATCTGATACTATTAAGCAATTTAGAAACAAGGGCAGAAATTTCCGGGCTTGTTTCTATTAATCTTTTTACATTATTTATTCCATGGATTGCAGTACCGTGGCTTTTACCACCAAATTTTTTCGCTATGTCTTTGAAACTCCCTGGTGTGAGTTTCTTACTTATGTACATAGCCACATGCCTTGGAATTATTAGATTTTTGGTTCTTTTTTTAGACTTTAGGTCGGTTAGAGAAATGTTAAAACATTCTGCAACTCTCTCCTGGATATTCTCTATGGTAATAGCCGCCCTACTCTGGTTCATGCTGTCCACCAGTATATCCTCCACACTACCCTTATCCATTCTGGCTCCCATTATTCTCTGGTTAGCGTAGAGTCTCCGAAGACAACCCTCTATCTCCCTACAATTTCTACTTATCTTTTCCGCCAGAAATTCCATAATGTCTTCACCAATATCTAGGCCTAGATCCGCAGATTTTTTCCTAACTATGTCTAGCCTAAGCTGATAATCAAATTCCTTTATGTCCACGGTGAGCCCACCGTTCATCCGGGATTTTAGCTTTTCGTCGAGATTTTCCAGATTTGCCGGAGCCCTATCACAGGCCAGAACGATTCGCTTTCCTTCGGCCACTAGAGTGTCAAATGTGTAGAAAAATTCTTTCTGGGTCTTATCCTTTCCCGTTATGAACTGTATGTCATCGACTATCAACATATCCACATTCCTGAACCTATTCTTGAAATTATTTATGTCCTGGTTGTGCAGAGCTTGGACGAAGAGATACATGAATCTCTCGGCTGACAGGTATACTATCTGCTGCTTTGGTTCTTTCCTCTGCATATCCCAGGCTATGGCCTGGATTAGGTGGGTTTTACCGAGGCCAACGCCACCATAGAGGAATAGGGGGTTCAGATTTTCAATCTCTGGGCTATCACGGTTCACAAAACTCTTTGCCACCTCGAAGGCCAATCTGTTGGAAGAGCCAACTATATAGTTTTCGAAGTTGTAATTCTTATTAAGATCTATTCCTATACCGTAAAGATTCTTATGTTCCGAAAAACTACTCAATTCCCCACTATCTTTCTCATCTCCGAGTTCGGTTCCAGGTTCAGTTCCGGATGTGTCCCCTCCTCTGGTCCTATCGACTACAATTTCGAAGAATGTGAGTTTCGGAAAGTACTCCAAAAGGATTTGCTTTATACCTTTTCTGGTACAAACCCGCTTGCCATCAATTTTTCCATATTTTCCGGCAAAATATTCCCTGAGGATCCAATCTCTGATAAAATTTGTCGGAACGGACATAATAATCTCGTAATCACCCATTGACACCAGGTCTACTGCTGATATCCAGCCGTTGTAAACATCATCTCCAAATTCTCTTCTAAAAGCCCTGCGAACACCTGACCAGTTGTCAGAAGTCGCCTCATTGCTCGAGAAATTCCCGCTAGCAGTTCCACCAATGAACATCTTGAAAATTTTTAAACCGTGCCCTCCATTATAATCCTAATAGGGAAATTAGTAAAGTACCATTTCTCTCAAAAAAGAGAATCATTAGCTCTTGACAAAACTCCGCACCGATAATTTGGGAACAGCCTATTTATCACTAAAATCAACATGTCTACCATATAATTAGCTCTATATTCTTAGAATACAATCGAAAAAACATTAAAAAAGTTGTGCTATCATAAAAAATATGGGTTTCACAAAATTCCACCGTTCTCTCGCCTTTTTAGCCAGTTTTTGATATTTTTAAATATATAATACTGTTGTATCACAGTTATTATATTATTAAAAATCCAGTATACCAGCAGGCCGCTCGGAAATGAGGAAAACATGAACATGAAGATAAGTGGCATAAATTTCATCATTTTAGCATTTGTCGACGAGATTTCCTGCCCCACGCCCTTTGGACCATCAGAGCTGTTGTCTGCCTTAGGCTGGAGCGTTGTTCCCATCATATGGTCCGAACATTTCTGCTGCAAATACATAGTAAATGCCATGACACAGGGTAGCAAGCCGACTTTGAGTTTTGTCCTATAGGGTAATAGACCAAAGGGATTCAGCAAATTCGAAGGGTCTGCCGCCGAAAGATCTCTGATAAACCAGAAAAATGGCGCCTGGCGCATATTCAGACTGACCGATATGACTCTGTAGAGTGAGAAAAATACAGGAATCTGCGCTAGTATGGGAACTATGGAGGCGAAGGGGTTCAGTTTGTACTTCTCATAGAGTTTAACGACCTCCCGGCGAAATCTTTCACTGTCCTTACCATACATGACCTGCAGTGCTTTCATTTTCGGCTGCATTTCCTTCATAAGGCTCATGCTGATGAATGATTTCTTCACTGTGGGATAGAGAATAAGTTTGATCAGCACTGTCAGTAAAATTATGGCCATACCAAAATTTTTGGTGACTCTATATATAAAATTGAGAACACTGTTCAATGGCTTTGCCAGGAAATAGAAAAGTCCAAAGTCAACACTTCGGTCGAGAAGTTTTATATCTCTGGTTTTTGAATAATCCTTCAGAACTTCCAAACTCTTTGGCCCAGCAAATATGCCAACTCTTGCGATACTGCTGGAGCCTCCAGAAATCTCTTTAACCTCTGAAGAAGTAAGCTGTACACTAGTAGTTTCATTTTTCTCTAAAAAAGTTGCCTTTTCTCCGCCAGCACTCCCACTAATCAAAGCAGTCAACCAGTATTGGCTGGTCAAACCGGCCCAGCTGGCGCTATTCAGTTCGACACTATTATTTTTTATTTTCTTTGATTTTAACTCATGCACCCTACCGTCAAAAACCCCCAAGCCTCCGCTAAAATGAAACATTTCATGTCTGCTTCGGATTTTAGGATTTTTTCTCCGGATCTGCCACAATGGCCTCAAAGAAATTTTGTCATTCCCTCCGTTCTCAACAGTCTGTTCAACGTCAATCATATATTTTTCATCCATAGATAGAACGACTCTGAATTTCGCATCGCCATCGCTGTGGGTCAGAGTGATCCTCTGCTTGCCGCCGTCTGCACTTCCTCTCTCCACGTTTTCTACAGTCCAGAGAGAATCCTCCTTTGGAACTCTATGGCCTCTGGATATGGCCTGCCAACCTATAGAGACAGTACTTTTTTTTGGTTCCAGAAGTCTTATGTTCCCTTCGTTGTCACTGTATTTCTTCAGAAACAGAGTGTCGAGTAACAATCCTCGGGTATTCACTCTCAGTTTCAGATATTCATTCTCAAGAAAAATATATCTGAGTCCAGAAGTTTCAGCATTTTTAGTATTGTCTTTGCCACCAAGCTCAATCAAAATATCTTCGGACTCATCTACATCGATGTTATCAGTATCAGTGTTAGATTCAGAGGCAATTTTTTCTTTCTGTCGCTCTGCCATTCTTCTGACCAGGGGTCTAACAATAAATAGATCATTAACTGTAAATGCGGCAACAAGAAGCAGAACTGTCCTGGTCAGGCTTCTCTGTCCACCATCGGATCCGGATTCATGTCCTGTACTGTCATTTTTAGTCCCATTACCCTCTGGATTTATATTTTTCATATATTATGTTCGCTCATAGCTAATTGTTGATGACACTAGGGGATCGAATTAAAAAATCTAGCCTATGAACAGGTTTGAGCTTTGTTTTATGGTCTTGCTTTGCCTCGGCGGAATATTGACCGAGGAGACGCTGGCTCTTGAGTTGAATTCGGAGTTTGCCATTCTCACAGACTTTGATACAGGGGAAGTACTCTACGAGAAAAACGCAGATGACATAGTGGCTCCCTCCTCGACCACAAAGATAATGACAGTTTATCTAATCTTTGATATGCTGAACAGCGGAATTTTTTCTCTGGAGAGCAAATTTAAGGTCAGCATAAGGGCCTGGAGACAGGACGGCACTAGGATGTTCCTGGAGCCCGAATGGAAGATCAGCGTTGATGAACTGCTCAAAGGAGCCATAGTGGCTTCGGGAAACGACGCGGCGGTGGCTCTGGCAGAGGGAAGTGCAGGCAGCATCAGTGGTTTTGTTGAAAAAATGAACGATATGGCGAAGAATCTTGATATGAAAAACACACATTTCGACAACCCAAATGGCCTCTACGAGAAAACCCACTATACATCCGTCCGTGATTTGGCTATCCTTTCCAGTTCTCTCATAGAGAACTATGAAAGTTATTATAAAATGTACTTCCCACAGCAGGCGTTTACATTTAACGGTGTAACCCAGAAAAGTAAAAATCCACTCCTTGGTGAATATGCTGGGGTGGATGGCATCAAGACTGGCCATACGGACCAAGGAAAGTATACAATAGCTCTATCAGCTGTAAAAAATGGAAAGAGACTCATAGCCATTCTAGCCCGGGCCAATACGGAAAAGGAAAGGGTAGCCGATGCTAGAGCTATTCTAGACTATGGCTTTGGCCAATATAAATATATAGAATTATTCAAAAAGGGAGAAACAGTGGGAGTTGTAGATACATTTCTTTCAAAAAACAAGAAAATTCGCATATATACTGGCAGAGACATTAGCTATGTGGTTAACAAAATAAAGGCCGATGCTATTAAGGTACGTTTGGTCTACGATAAATACATATTTAAACCCGTCAAAAAAGATGATGTTGTGGCACAACTGGTCATAGAGGACGGGAATATGTTGAGCAAATATGACCTCTATGCGGAAGAAGATAGCCAAAAACTGGGCGTATTTAGGACATTTTTCGGCCTGCTGGCGCATAATTTTAGAAAATTCTTCTCTCTATCTAAGAATGAGAAAAACACCAAAGTTCTGGAGCACTAGAGATCCGTCTCTCTACAGTGTTCTTCTACAGCCACTGTCTCTAGTTTATAGGTTAGCATCTTGGCTAAGGCGGCTGCTCAACATATGTCCCTACAGACCTAAAACTCCGCTCATATGTGTTGGTGGAATAGCTGTCGGCGGTTCTGGCAAAACTCCAGTGGCCATAGAGATTGCAAAAATCCTTAGAGATAATAACAAAAGCTACTGCTTTCTGACAAAAGGCTACGGTGGAAAGGGTAAGGGAATCATAAAACTCGGTATGTACAACAGCGACGCCTACGTGGTAGGCGACGAGGCTCTGGTGCTGTTTGAGCACGGAGACACATTTGTTTCGAAGAATAGGGTTAGGGGTCTAAAATATATAGATAATCACCACAGTTATGATTACATAGTCATGGACGATGGTCTGCAGAATCCCACTTTTCTAAAAAACAAGAAGGTGCTTGTTATAGACTGCAAATCTGAATTCAAGAATAATTTTATTTTGCCAGCTGGTCCCCTGAGGGAAAGTTTTTCAACTGTCATCAGAAGAGGTGTAGACATCGCCATTCTGATAGGAGAGGACAAGGATGGCATCGCCGACCTCTGTGCCAGACATTCAGTCATGGTGACAAAGGGAGTTATAAAACCAGCAGCCAGAGGTTTTAGCGGGAAGTACATTGCTATATGCGGCATAGCCCATCCAGATAAGTTTAAAAAGACACTGGTCGATAGTGGCGTAGACATTGTCAAATTTATTGACTTCGGTGATCATCATAGTTACAAAGATGGAGACTTGGAAAGCCTGAGAAAAACAGGTTATAACCTAATAACCACAAAAAAAGACTGGGTTAAGATTAGAAGTCTTAACATAGATAAGAGTAAAATCCATGTACTAGATATTTTTGTTGATTTTGAGGACCGGACAATTCTGGAGAGGGCACTGCTAGAGAACTAAAGTAGGTTCCTCCACTGTAAATTCTCTGTGATTTCCCTCAAAGAAGCCTATCTCTATTTGCAATGTCGACTCTCTAGGTCTCAATCCATAGATAAGATTTGGCCATTCGACGACCGAGACGTTTTGGAAGATAGTTTCGAGATCCAGTTCATAGAGTTCCTCAATCCTCTTTAGTCGGTAAAGGTCAAGATGATACAGAGTGAAACTTGGTGATCTGTAGGTTTTAACTATGTTGAAGGTCGGACTTATGACATTTAGCCCGGCTCTCTCCCGAGAAGGGAAAAAGTACTTTATGAAGGCTCGGGCAAAAAAAGTTTTTCCACTACCCAGGTCACCTGAAAGAGTTATCATATAACCCTTCTTCGTGTGGCTAGCAATATGCTCTGCTATTTTGATCGTGTCCTCCTCGGAGGCAGACCTGTATATCATAGGAATCTGCCAATACGACTGGACATTTCCTCCTGTCCAAGCACATTCATGATGGAGTACAGATCTGGACCTTGCTCTCTACCACTGAGAAGAATTCTTAATATTTTTGTCACATCCGAAATGCTCCCATGAAAATTTTCCGGATGCTCTTTGAAATCTCTGGAATTGTCTGAATAGCCACATTCTCTAGCGACGGACTTTATTTTATCGAACCACAGCTCTTTTGAATCCGCTGGTATATAATTTTCCAGAAACAGCTGAGCGATTTTTTTCACATCCTCTGGGTTGAGGTTATGCAATTTTTCCTCAACAGTGACCCTATCAAGATGGAAGAAGTAATTGATTTCATTTTCCATCTCACTCCATTTATATATGTCTTTTCTGACATTTTTCGTTCCTCGGCGCTCAATGGCGAATATGGTCAGAGCTCTAGTCCTATGATTTTCCAGCAACTCCGCCAGGCTTCCATCATATTTTCTAGCCCAGACTAGAACGTTTTCGTAGACCTCCTCGGCTGTCATTTTCGAGATAACATTTTTGCTTATGCTGTCAAGCTTCACAAAATCAAAAAGAGCCCCGCTCACATTCATCTTTTTTAGCTCAAAGGCGAATTCTCCGTAATGCCGATCTGGATTTTGCCTACGCCAGTCCTCAAAATTAGAATTAGCTATGTTCAGCAAGTATTCTATGATGCTGTCCCTAGGATAGCCAGCCCTGTCGAAGTATTCCACATCGGCCTCCGGATCTTTCCTTTTACTAAGTTTTCTCTTGGAACTCCCACCCATTTTCATCAGTGGGGACAGGTGAGCATATTTTGGGGCCTTCCAGCCCATAGCCCGGAATAGCTGAAGATGTAGAGGTAGTGACGGAAGCCATTCATCCCCTCTCAGAACCAGACTGGTACCCATTAGAAAATCATCCACAACGTGGGCAAAATGGTAGGTGGGGAGAAAATTTTGTTTCAGCAGAACCACATCCAGATCGTTTTCCGGATATTCTATATTACCCCGTAGTACATCGTTTACAATGATTTTTTTGTCGAAGCTCCCAGGAGATCTAAACCTTAGCACAAATTTTTCTCCAGCCTCGATCCTATTTAGAGATTCATCCAGCGGGAAATTCCTGTATTTTGCCCATATACCATAGTAGCCTAGCCTTTTGCAACCCTGGGCCTTCTGTTTATTGGCTATGGCTTCCAATTCTTCCTCACTGCAGAAACAGGGGTAGGCCAATCCTCGGACTAGAAGTTCTCGACCGAAGACCCCATAAAGAGCTTTCCTCTGGCTCTGGATATAGGGACCATAGTCACCAATATCCCTATTCCCAACGGTTGCCTCATCATAGCTCAGCCCAAAGTAATCCAGAGCACTGATTATTTTTTCCACAGATCCGGTCACCTCCCTCTTACTGTCCGTATCCTCGATCCTCAAAAAAAACACTCCTCCGGACCCATGGGCAACCCTTTCGCTGACCAAGGCCGAATAAAGGTTACCAATATGCATAAAGCCTGTCGGACTTGGAGCATATCTGGTTACTTTTTGACCACCGGCGAGCTTCCTTTTCGGATATTTGCTAAAGACATCGTCCACCGTTGGTAGATCTCTGGGGAAAATCCCATTGGCCAGAGTTTCAATCGACTCCACTGCTAACCCTCCATTAGATTTGATAGACTACTATTCGAAGTACCCTATTTCGAATGCACTGGGTTAAATCTAGGCCTAATAATTTGAAAAATCCATAGAAAGCAACTCCTCCAGGGACCGCCTAATAATTGTTGTTCCCATCTTTTCCTTTCTAAACTATAGTTCACAGCAACAAACTTTGGCTTAAACGGCTCTGAGGAATACAAAGATAAATTGTTTACACTGTGATAGCAGCGAATACATCAAAAAGAATTGGATTTAATTTGGCCGGTGTAGACAGAATAATAACAGATACTGTGGCTGGAATAGATACAAATGTAGCCTTGTGCCCACGGGGTGCGCCTTAGAAAATTAGAAAACAGCGAAATGGGAGAAGAAATAGCTTAAAAACAACAATTTGATATAAAAATCCCGCCAAGAAACACATTGGCTAGCATTTTAAAAATACATTCCTAACCTTGTGCCCTATCAGCAAATTTCTTAGATTCCAAAAAATGACGGACAGTGAGATTGCAAAAAAGGTAAAATTGTCGAATATCACAGCCATAGCAGCTAAGATTGGCCTGGATGAGGATGATCTGGAGCCCTTCGGCAGGTACAAGGCAAAAATTTCCCAGGCCGCTCTAGATAGAGTTGAAAAATCTAGTGGCGGAACCGGAAAGCTTGTTCTAGTGACCGCTACCAGCCCAACGCCCTTTGGCGAAGGCAAGACAACGCTCACTATAGGCCTAGGCCAAGGACTTTGCAAGCTTGGCAAAAAAGTCATGCTAACCCTTCGGGAACCATCTCTTGGTCCATGCTTCGGTTTGAAAGGTGGTGCTACTGGCGGTGGTTACTCCCAGGTTGCCCCTAGAGATGAAATAAATCTCCACTTCACCGGAGACATCCACGCGGTCACAGTGGCCCACAATCTGATTTCTGCTCTAATAGACAATCATATAAACTTTGGCAATAGACTAAACCTGGAAACAATTTTTTGGAAACGTGCTCTGGATATGAATGACAGAGCCCTGAGAAGCATTATAGTTGGTGTTGGCGAGAACAGCGGGCCCGTCAGAGAGGATGGATTCATGATTACCGTGGCTTCCGAACTGATGGCCATAGTTTGTCTTTCTAAGCACATAGGGGATTTGAAGGTAAGGCTAGCAAGGATACTAATAGGCTGTGACCGTGACGGAAAGAATGTGACCCTCAATGATCTGGGAGCCATTGGTTCTGTGGCTATTTTGCTCAGAGATACTCTTAGACCAAACCTTGTACAGACATTAGAAGGTGTGCCAGTTTTTGTACACGGTGGACCATTTGCAAACATTGCCCATGGATGTAACAGCTTGATAGCTACAAGGGCAGCTCTGAAACTAGCTGACTATGTGATTACAGAAGCTGGTTTCGGTGCAGATCTGGGGGCAGAGAAGTTTTTTGACATAAAATGCAGGGAAGCTAATATAACGCCAAACGCTGTCGTTTTGGTAACCACCTGCAGAGCTCTCAAGTATAATGGGGGGATAGACCAAAAGAATCTGACCAATGAAAATCCAGAAGCCGTCCGAACTGGCACTCCCAATCTCCTCCGGCACATTGAGAATCTGGGAAAATACAATCTGCCGATAGTGGTGGCTCTCAATAAATTCGATTCTGACAAAAGCAGTGAGGTAGAGGTGGTTAGGAATTTCTGCAAGGAACTTGGAGTCAGATTTGCTCTCTGCGAAGCCTGGTCAAAGGGTGGCGATGGCGCTCTGGACCTGGCTAGTAAAG
>JAIRWJ010000107.1 GCA_031269065.1 Rickettsiales bacterium | reverse complement strand
GTATTTCTATCTTCTCTGGTTTATTTTTTTCTTCTCTCATCTTCTTTTCCTGTTCTATTAGTTCACTAGCATTTCCTAGCCATTGTTCCAGTGTTCTATAACACAGTATAACCTAATCTCTAGAGATCTCTCTAGAGATCTCTGTATTCCTCTGAGACCTGCTCCAGAGATATATAGGTTCTAGTTAGCAAATCATGTTTTATTCTCTCATCACCCATTACAAAGGTTTTACTACATGCCTTACATTTATATCTCTGTTTACCTGTTCTAGGACAGGCACCATTTTTAACTAGAGATTCACTAGCACAGTGTTTACACACATTACACATACTAAAAAATACTAAATTAGTCTTGACTTGTTTTTTAGTATAGTTGTCAAGTTCTAAATGTTAATGATTAGTAGGCAAAGTCGTTATAGCTATCACTTTCAATTTTCCAACTCTAAATCTAGAAATTGTGCCGACAATCCTAATTGGGGAATTACAGATTTAAAAATAAAACAGACCGGTGGAAATAAAAAATACAAGATAATGGCAAACCAATTCATAACCCGTTGCGCCACCTTCACAGCTCTTCTTCTCCAAAAACAGCATCACTGGTCGTCCAGTTCTTCCTAGATGTTCGGAGCTTTCCTGCCTCTGCGACCTTTAGGAAAACTTATATCGACCACATTGCCACCACCCAAACTGCTCCGGGCCATAAAGTCTTTCTGTAGCCCTAGAGTGTTTCTTTCAACTTCCAACAGTATGTCCTGTACCCCGTCACAGCTTTTATTCAGGTAGGGAACAGCCTCGGTGTTTTCCAGGACACCAAAAGCCGCTGGACTAATAACATTATCCGAATTATTTGCATCTCCTTCTTTTTTTGACATATGAATAGTTGCGTTTACTATATTCATAGTACATGCGTTTTTTAATATTTCAACCCAAATGACCTTAAAAAATACAATTTTATCAGTAGTGGTGCTAGGTGTTCTCGCTAGCACTGCGTTGGGAGAAAATAGTATATTTATTAGGAAACATGTCCGAGAGGATGTCAAAAAATACCTTATGACTGCCAATGACGAAAACGTGTTCAGACAAATCAAGAAAAAAATAATCAGCAAAAATTGGAAATCAGCGGAAATGTTGCTGAAAAATATAAAAAGTGAGAGTTACAGGAGGGCTATAGAAACCTATCTGCAGCTGAAGAGATTCAAAACGGTGTTTAGTGTACCCGAAAAGGAGGCTAGTAAGTTGGTGGAATTCAACTCAAAAAACAATTTTCTTGGGGAGTTTGAACTTATTAATCGACGCATAGAGTTTTACTATCTTAACAATACTCTGAGGTTCTCCGAAGTAGCTAGGTATTTCAATAGATTCCAAACTAGAGATATCAACGTTCTAATAAAACTTCTAAGAGATGAGGGAACTAGTTTAGAGAAGATGAAAGACGTGGAACCGAAGAAACTAACGATTCTAAGAGAGAATCTGATTAGAAAAATTCACAACGTCTGGATAGCCGGTAATTTTTCCGTCGATGACCAAGAAATTTTCTTTAGCAACTTCGCCCATCGGCTGGGAGAAAAGGATATCGTATCAAGGGCCGAAATGCTGGTGTTCAAATGGCAGCTGGGGTGTCTAGATAGACTTATACCCATGATAAGCAGTGGGGAATATAGAGTATTATTTGAATCTATTGTAAAACTAAAGAACTATCCAGAATCCCTGGAAGAGGTTCTAAAGGATATCCCTAAAAACCTGCTAGAAAATGAGGCGCTATTGTATGCTCGGGCAAAATATTTTGAATCCAATGGAGTGTCAGAAAATACACTAGAAGTCATCAGGAAACTTGGAAAGAATCCAAAATACGAACGCTTCTGGTATGATATCTTTGTGGACTGTGGCCGAGAGCTTATCAGAGCCAAAAGATACCAAGAAGCCTATGATGTGGTTAGTGGTTACAGAAGTTTGTCAGCCGGGGATTATACCAATAGGATTTGGCTGTCCGGCTGGTTGGCTTTGAGATTCTTAAAAAAATATGATTTGGCCGAGAAACATTTTCAGGATCTCTATAGACATGTTATTGAGTCGGTCAACAGATCTAGAGCTGCCTACTGGCTTGGACGCACAGCTGAGGAGAAAAATGAAATTGAGAATGCTCAGAGTTGGTACAGGGCCGCATCCAGGTATCCTCTAACATTCTATGGCCAGATGGCTATCCACCGGATCAATGCGCTGCTTTCGGAGGATACTAGGCTGAAAGAGCCTAAAATACCTCTACCCGACACTCCTAAAATAACCCAGAAAGATATTCTTAGTCTAGAAAAAAATTGGATAGTCAAATACGCGCTACTCTGCTATAGATATGAGGGGAAAAAAGATGAGGCTATCAGTATATTTACAAAACTTATAGCTTCTATTCTAAAGACCGAGGGAGAAATTGGCGAGCTTATCGGACTGATAGATAGTCTCGGTGATGACCAATTGACATTTAAAATGTCTATGGAGGCCAGTAGAAGGATGGTATTTTTTATGGACAACCTCTATCCCGTAATTAGGCTAGCTGAAAAATCAAACCCAAATAGAGCTATGGTCCATGCCATGGCAAGACAGGAAAGTGGTTTTGTAAAGTATGTGGAGAGTAACAGAATGGCAAAAGGTCTCATGCAGATAATTCCGCCAACTGCAAGGGCTATTTGCCGAGAGTTGAACATAGAATATAACAGCTACAGTCTGAAGAGTAATGTAGAATATAATATAAAAATAGCTAACCATTATATAAATAAACTAGCTAAGCAGTTTAACGACTCCAAGGTTCTGATCGTGGCCTCTTACAATGCCGGACCAGAGATAGTCAATCGGTGGATGGCTGAGTCTGGGGACCCAAGAGATAAAAAGATTGAGGACATAATTGATTGGATAGAATCTGTGACCTATAAAGAGACTAGGGGATACCTACAGAGGGTGTTGGAGGCCCTGCTAATCTATGAAAATATCTTTAGCGAAAAAAAGTGAGACTAGGAATTGCCAGATTATATGTAAAGAATGGGCAGTTGGACTATAACTTCAGTGGGATAGAAAAATTGTACAAAGAGGCACTGAAAAAAGACCTGGAGTTGGTTATTTTTCCGAGGTTGGTTATCAGTGGATTTTCTGTAGATGACAATTTTGCCGACAATGACTATCTGGGGAAACTGACCGAATATATCCAAAAAACTATTTCCCTAACGGATGGAAAAAAGACCAAGATACTCATGGGGGCTCCCCTCCAGGAAATAGTCTATGGGGAGGACGGCAAAGTATTTCAGGCGGAGCTGGAGGATTCAGCTTTGTTCATCGATGATGGCTGCATAGATACAGAAATCTTTAGAAAAGAGATAGAGAAAACAAATCCTCTGGATGACTACAGATACTTTAGCAAACATAGATTTCTTAAATGTTTTTCCTATGGGGGTAAAAAATTCCAGGTGCTTCTGTCCGATGACATATATTCCAATTTTAACCTACTTCTAGTCAAGGACAACAAACCTGACTATATTCTGTGTCTGGACAGCAACACACTGCGATCTGGAGAGACCAGACGGAAGCGCCTGCTCAAGCTGGCAAAATTTGCCAACGTTCCTCTGTTCTATCTAAACAGCTCTAGCTATAGTGATGGTATGTTATTTAGAGGCGAGGTCATTCTAATAAATGAGGACTTTGAGGTTATATTTGAAGATCTCTATAGAGATGATCGAATTCTCTCCTTCGAAGTAGACTGTGAGGATGGTACAGAACTATTCATAACAAACACAGCCAGAAATACCAATCCGTTCTACACTATGGAAAAATACTTTGGCTCTGCTAGAGTTACTATAGATGTAGATAGATTTTCAAACTCTGAACTAGAAGAAATGAAAAGGAATGATTGTGCTATGGTAACTTTTTCAGCCAATTCGCGCTATGGTGCTAAATATATAGAAATAGCAGACTATATAAACCCAAAGTTATTTAGAGGACTGGTTTCCAGAGAACAAGTCCTGATTAGAGATAAAATAGTTAGCCTCTACAATGACGATTTCAACAAATAGAACTGTCATCATATATACAGATGGTGCCTGCTCTGGCAATCCTGGTATAGGAGGTTGGGGGGCTGTGCTTAAATGTGGTGAGAATATCAAAGAAATATATGGAGGAAGTCCAGACACGACAAATAACAAAATGGAGCTTATAGCTACCATAGAAGCTCTTTCGGTACTTAAATATAGTTGTAGTGTTGAACTCTACACAGACAGTCAGTATACAAAAAAAGGTATCTGTGAGTGGATAAAAACCTGGGAAATGAATGGCTGGAAAAACTCCAGGAGACAGGCCGTAGCTAATCGAGAGCTTTGGCAGAGGCTTAGTGATTTGACAAAAAAGCACAATGTCCAATGGTTCTGGGTTAAAGGTCACAGCGATAGCGCTATGAATAATCTAGCTGACCAGCTAGCAAGGAGGTGGATAGAGGAAAATCATAACTAGAGAAATACCTGACTTAGAAAATATCAGCAGACTTTATATAGACTTTGCCATTTTCTGTCACTAATACCAGAGAGCCATCCTGATCCATATTCTCAAAAATGCCGTTCGTTATCAATGAGTTAACTTTCACAGTTATTTCTTTTCCAAGATTATAGGCATAGCCCAGCCAGATATTTCTGATAGGCTCAAACCCCTGTTCCTCCAAAATTTGTGAATAAGTTCCAAAATATTTGAGAAATTGGTCTATAATGTCCTGTCTGCTGAGAATATAACCTTCACTAGACAAATCTGAAGGTTCAAACAATGTTGTCTCCGATCTGTTGGGATGTCTATTAAGATTCAGCCCAATACCAATAACCAACAGATGTTTTTGCCAATCCATCTCAAGAAGGATACCTCCAACCTTTTTATTGTTAACTAATATATCATTGGGCCACTTTGTTTTCAGAATAGGTGGCTTTTTTACCAATTCTTCTATTGCTCTAATCATAGCAATAGATATTAAAAAGGAATAATTTGAATAATTTACCCTATCATTGGTAGCCTCAATAGATAAACTCATATAAAGGTTATTTGACCTTTCTGAAAACCACTTTCTATCCTGCTTACCTCTTCCAGCAATTTGTTCATCGGCAATGATAACTGTGTTTGGGGGATAGTTTCTAATAACATCCATAGTAGATGTTACACTAGTAAAATAATATAAATTAAATATCTTATTCATTTTAGTTTTAGTTTATATCTGCCAATTTGTCTATAACAATTTACTGACAGTCCACTAGATACTAAAAGTACTAGGATTTATTGAAAATTCAACTTTAAATTCACTGTTGACAAATATGTTAGCAGTAGTGAGAAAGCTATTAACATGTCAATAGTTTGTCGAAAAATTAGTGACAGACTGTCACCAAAATTTATCAGTATTTTTATTAACATAGTTACCGGCGG
Source organism: Rickettsiales bacterium (assembly GCA_031269065.1). GTDB lineage: Bacteria > Pseudomonadota > Alphaproteobacteria > Rickettsiales > UBA1997 > CALXRO01. The sequence goes on along the minus strand of JAIRWJ010000107.1, from coordinate 195 downwards.
GTTAGTGACACTTATATAATCTACCTGGATCTTTTGAACTTAAAGATATAAGAAATAGGATTGCTCAAACGCCATCCCCAATAGAGCCTATCAGATAGCTGTAGAAGACTGTTGAAATGACAACAGAGCATTTTCACAATGATTTGCTGGATCTTTTAGTTCTCCCCCTGTTTAGTCTAGCCAGGTAATTTCTAA
>JAIRWJ010000055.1 GCA_031269065.1 Rickettsiales bacterium | reverse complement strand
TTCCTAGCTCTAGCCGAACGGGACCTGTAATTTCGGTTATGCCATCATTGCTTTCGGCCCTCGCAATACCAGCTACACCAGAACCAAACCATAGTAGTAGGAGACAAATGCCTGTAAGGCACCTCTCACTGACTTTGGTTTTTGATTTTAATGATAAATAATCTTTATTAAAACTGTAGATACTGTCTAAAAAGCTGAACATAATGCCTCACATTTTATAAAAAATGACTTTCGTTAGAATAATAGTAATAAATATTTTTTTCAATAGTTTTTCATAAAAAAGTTTAGTAACCTTTCCCAGATTCTCCAAAACTTATAGCTAATGGAGATGGTTCTATTGAACTTTCAGAGAATCAAGAAAGAGAATTCATTGAAGAACTCAAAAAAAGCTCGAAGATGGAATAAGAAATATTGACAGGAATGAAACTTATGAGAGATTTGTTGAAATGAATATTGTTGGTAACGCTAGTGACGAAATTGAGACTGGTGCGGAATTCATGATAGCTTTGGAAAAGCTTGAACAATCCGGTGTTCTAGTCCTCAGTCTGGAAGAAAGGCTTAGTAAAAAAACTAGAGGAATTTAGAGAAAAAATAGGCTGGAACAGGAAGTTGGAGCCACAAGAGAAGGAATAACAGTGGAGCTGGCTGACACCAGGAAAGGCAGGTTAGGAAAACGCGGGGAAGTCCATTATAGAACAGTTAGGAAACAAAAAATCGGTGTTCTAGTGATGGACGGTAATTACTAGACCGAAGAACGATTCTCTCTGCCATCTGGTCCTTAGGTCATATTTCTGCTTCTCAAATTCTCCCAGTAGGCCAGACGCTTGCCTATTTCTCTCTCAAAGCCCCTTTCGTTGGGCCTATAATAGGTTCTTCTATTCATACCTGTTGGAAAGTAGTTTTGACCAGAGAAGCAGTTAGGGGTATTGTGATCATAAATATAGTTATCAGCATAGCCCAGCTCCTTCATCATCTTAGTTGGAGCATTTAAAATGTGTTTTGGAGGGTCCTGGTAATTATTTTCTTTAGCATCTGCGAATACCTCACCCTCGGCCAGATAACAGGAATTGGATTTCGGAGCCGTGGCGCAGTATATGACAGCTTGGCTGAGGCATAGCACTCCCTCTGGGGGGCCCATGAAGTCAAAAGCCTGCAGAGCAGACGTTACTTGAACCAAAGCTTGGGGATCGGCCATACCTATATCCTCAACGGCTGCTCTCATAAGTCTCCGGAAAAGAAAATGATATTCATTCCCACCTTCTATGATCCGGGCCATCCAATAGAGAGCCGCTTGGACATCAGAGCCCCTGAGAGATTTATGAAAAGCACTAATTAGATTATAGTGATTATCATCCTTTTTGTCATAGTTTGCTTTCCTCCTACTAACAACATCTAGTAGTTCTTTGGAATTCAATTCTTTTCTGGTATTCAGAGAAAACAGCTCTTCGCACATGTTTAGCAGATATCTGCAGTCTCCGCTGGACAGGTTGACCAGCATCCTTCTAGCCTCTTTGTCCAGTGGGAGTTTTTTATTTTCTCTAGTCTCGGCTCTTTCAAGAATCTCTACCAACTCTGCCTCATCCAGAGTGGTAAATACAATAACCCTGCAGCGAGACAGAAGAGCAGAATTCAACTCAAACGAAGGGTTTTCTGTAGTAGCTCCTATAAGGACCAGAGTACCATTTTCGATATAGGGAAGTAGCACATCTTGTTGGTTTTTCTTGAAACAGTGTACCTCGTCTATGAACAAAATGGTACTTTTGCCAAAATCTTCGCGTCTATTTCTCGCTAGCTCAAAGATTCTTTTAAGATCAGAAACTCCACTGTTTGTGGCTGAAATTGTCTCAGCGAAATAATTTTCCTTAGCCAGCAACAGCCGAGCGACGGTTGTCTTTCCAGTGCCAGATGGCCCCCAGAAAATCATTGAGGGAATATTCTCCTGGGAAAAGACTCTACTGAGAACCCCATTTTCTCCAAATAATTGCTTCTGCCCAACCAACAGCGATATGTCAGAGGGTCTAAGTTTGTCTGCCAGTGGTTGCATGATGATCACTCCTACTAATCATAGAACATCTGGGCGAAATAGAACGCCCTATTCTCTGGATGGTAGAAAAAAAATATTTCTTTGCAACAGCAGTTGAAAATTAATATTTATGATTTATCATACAGAGTATAGACTTCATGATACCCCAATGAATGGGATAAGAGTCTATAAAAGCGGATTTTGGCTATTTTTATGGATTATAATTGCATTTTTTGGATCCGTTATACCATAAAAAATTTGCTAAAAGAACCATGAACAACATATTTACAGTGTAATTTTATAGAAGTTGCTACAAATATTTATTATCACTTTGACCAAAAAGAGTTATAGGTATATATTTTTCAAAGCCTCTTGACATTTAAGCTATAGATCCTTACCATGGGGCCTGAAAGACAAAGATAGTGTTTGTTTTTTATTTTTTTCCTTTATTTTTTTGAGAGGGCCCGCAATTGTGTGGGCTTTTTTGTTTTGGAGCCTCTGAATATATGGAAGATATCTTGTGTTTTCGATGAAATGGTCTAAGGTTGCGGCACGCGTTGCTTGGTTGTCTAAGAATTCATTTCCTGCGTAGGGTACAAACCAGCTTCGGTGGTTGCGATGCGTTAGGATAAATATTGGAAAGATCCTTGCGGCTTGGGTGAATATGGACACACAGTCTCCGCAAAAAACTAGAAGCTTGTTTTTATGTTTTACATCAGTTAGAATTCTGGCAGAAGCAACTTTGAAATAGAAAATGTACACAGGTGACTCTGTGCATTTGCAAAATTACCCAAGACTAGAGAATTTTGTTGTGGACAGCGCTCTTATGGTTACCATGGACAGAGTGAGAGCCATATGTGGTTGTGCTCTTTCCATTAGGGATCGGAACAATCTCAGGATTCGACTGCCACTGACTAAGATCACTATAATAGCCGAAGATACCAGTGATTTAGATGAATTCTCCGCCATAATTATGGATGAAATAAATGTTAAGTCTATAGAATTTCTGAACAATATCGAAAACTTTTCGGAGAACAAAATTATTTTAAATTTTCAACGTCTAGGAGATAGAGTGGGATCGAAAATGCCGGATCTGCTTAGGGCCGCAGAAAATAATGATTGGAAGATCACCTCCGCCGGACTGTTGAAAATATGTGGTTTTGAACTGATTACGGACGAATTTTCCATTCAATTTAGATCAAAGAAGAAGGACGTTCTTCCTGTGGTCGGCCACAACATTCTAATCAAACTCGACATGGAGCTCACAGATGAGCTAAGATGCGAAGGCGCCGCTAGGGATCTGGTCCGTGTGATCCAACAGTTCAGAAAGGATTCCAACCTTGATGTGTCTGCTCGAATAGAACTTTTTATAAGAACAGACTATCCTCTTCTGATCAGAGCTCTGGACAAGTACAGGACCTATATAGAAGAACAGACACTGGCGAAGAACATGACAATTAGCAAAGATAGTTACTTTGACTGTCTATTTTCTACAAGCGATGAAATTGACAAAAACCCGGTCAAGATTGGTTTTAACATATTGGCTAGTAGTTTGTGACATTGAAAAATGTTCTGTTTGTTATTCCTACCATGGAAAGCGGTGGTGTAGAGATAGGCTTTCTGGAATTTGCTAGAAAAAATTTTGAAAAAAAGGATATAAATATTTTTTTACTGTCTGCTGGGGGCAGCATGATTAGCAAGGTAAAGTATTATAATGTTAATCACATACCTTTGAAAGTTAATAGTAAAAATCCGCTCATCATTTTCCGAAACATAGAAAAAATCAAAAAGATAATTCTAGAAAATCATATAGATATAGTCCAGGTTGAGTCTCGAGCACCAGCCTGGAGCTGTTTTTATGCTTGCAGAGCTCTAGGCATACCTATGATGACGGTAGTCCAGTTTAATGGACTATTTAAAAAAACTTTCTTTCTTAAGAGAATATACAACTCCATAATGTTCCGGGGAAACCCAATAGTAGCCGTTTCTGACTTTGTGAAGCAATTTTCCCTAGGTAGTAGCTATAGGAACTATGTATGTAAAAAAACCTATCGGAGGACTATAGAGGTCGTTCATAGAGGTATAGATGTCAATGTCTACAATCAGGATAGCGTTTTGCAGAATAGGAAGATAATTCTACAAAATGAGCTGAAGCTGCCGGATGACAAGATCATAATAACTCTGCCCGGAAGATTTTCTACCCAGAAGGGGCAAGAATACTTTCTTGAGGTTCTGAGGCATCTAAAAACCAAAAATTACTCCTGCCTGCTAATAGGTGATATAAAAAAGAATTCAAACTATGTTGAAAGAGTTAAGAAGCGCATATACAAGTATAACTTGCAGGAATATGTAAAAATTCATGATAGCGTCAGTGATATGCCGGCCCTCTACGTCCTTTCGAACATAATAGTGTCTGCCAGTATCCAACCCGAGTCCTTTGGTAGAACATCCATAGAAGCCCAGTCCATGGGTAAAATCTTTGTAGGAACGGCTCTGGGAGGTACCTTGGAAACTGTAGTGGATTGTGAGACAGGTTTTTTAGCTCCGGAGAATGACTCCAGAGAATTTGCCTTCATATTAGATAGAATTATAAATATGCCGGCTGAAGAAAAACTAATAATATCGGAAAAAGCGAGACAGAATGTCATTGACAATTTCTCCTTTGGGCAAATGTACAATAAGATGTTGAGTATATACAATGGAATCAGCGAATATGAAGATTTTTGGCGTGGGAATTGATCTTTTGAACTCAGACCGGGTCGCACGTCTTTATTCGGACTACGGTTCTCGTCTATTGCAAAAAGTCCTATCTCCGGACGAAATGGCTCTGGTAAGCAGGGAAAAGTCCGTTGTAAGAAAAACAATAAATTTCGTTGCCAAAAGATTTTCAGCTAAGGAAGCTTTGCTTAAAGCTATGGGTATTGGAATGGGCAGAGGTCTGGGGCTGACGGACGTGAGTGTGCTCAGCGGCAATTTTGGTCAGCCAACCATATCACTCAGTGAAAAATCGGAGAATTTTCTACAAAAATTCTATGACATGGACATAGAAAATCTAAAATTCAACATATCTATAACGGATGAGGTCGGTCTCATCAATTCAATTGTGATCATTTCAGCTGGAGGCGGGAGCGACAGGTAATATGGCTTTCAAAAAATTAGAAAATGGAAGGAAATTCAACAACTATGATCTGCTGAAGAGTCTTGCTTTTTTCACCATGATCATAGATCATGTGGGACTCTTTTTCTTCAATAAAATCAAATTTTTGAGGGTCATAGGTCGAACCTCGGCCATAATATATGCGATTCTTTTTGGAATCAACAAAAAGAAAAACAATGATAAAATTATAATCGGTGCCATAGCTATGAGTATGGCCTGGACTCTCTTGCAGAATAGAATATTCCCTCTTAACGTACTCTATAATTTCTACCTATCAGGGTTTCTTGTCGACAGCCTGAATAACCTCTATAGCAAAAACTTCTTGCTATTTCTTCTTGTTTTGATATTACTGGTAGCCATTGGAGAAAAATCGGATTTCTACCTACTAGAATACGGCACATATTTTTTGATGCTAATTTTTTGTGGGAGGCTATTCAGGAAAAAGGAGATGACTCGGAGAGACAAAGTTCTGGCAGCAATCATCTTTATTGTGTTTTTCTGTCAGCAGACTATGCATATGGAGTTCAATGTTGGCCAATCGTTGGTTCTATTCGCGATCTTTTCAGCTATATATTTCACGTTTCTTAACTTTGAATTTAGGGAATTGGGAAATATTCCTGGCAAAGGCCTGCTAATGTTTGTTTCTAGATATTCAGCAGAGTTATTTGTTCTTCAGGAAATATTATTCATAGTTTCACTATGGTTACTCTTGATAACAGGAAAAATATAAGAAGCTTTGGCCGTCTAAACGGCAGGGCCATTGGCCTCGGCAGTAGATTTCTGTTAACCAATGAACTAGCTAGTTACAGCCTAAATTTAGAAAAATTGCCTAGCAGAAACGAAATAAACTATCTGGAAATTGGCTTTGGCTACGGAGAGAGCTTGGTTTCGAGAGCCAGCGAAGACAATTCCGCAAATCATATAGGTTGTGAAGTCTACAGTAGAGGAATAATTAATCTTTTAAAACTAATTCTGACCAATAACATCAAAAATATTAGAATATTTGATGGTGATGCAAGAGTGTTACTTGAAAAAATTGAAGACAGCTATTTCAATGGGCTATTTATTCTATTCCCAGATCCTTGGCCCAAAAAGAGGCAGCATAAAAAAAGAATTATCAACGAGGCTTTTATGGAACTTGCCATCAAAAAACTGAAGCCTGGCGGCAAATTGTTTTTCGCCTCGGATTCCGAAGACTACGCAGAGCTTGTTCTGAAACTAATGAGAAATAATAGTATAGCCGAAACACCACTCCCAGCAAGCCTGGCTGAATGCAGAGGAACACCCGGCTGGTGGGTCGAAACCCGATACCAACAAAAAGCAAGAGAATCTGGAAGAAGCTCTTTTTTCATTGAATATTCGGTCTTGCCTCGAGGAGATTGTTCTATCTAGCAGAAACCAAAATTGAGTGAGAGTAATTGGTCCTATTAGATGCTGCTCCAAATAAATTTTGCTGTAATTTGGGTATAGATTCTATTTGAAACTGGGGCCAGACTCTTTTTTGTTTTTTACCGAAACATTATTTCCCGAGACTGCCGGCGCACCTTTGTCGCCGACTTCGGCGTTTTTCACAGTACCACTTAGGATACTCAGTCCTTTATTATTTGATGGTCCAGGCCTCTCGGTTTTTTCCTGTTCCGCAGCCAATTTTTTTCTCACCTTCTCCTCTGCCATCTTTACCTCTTTATTTGTTCTCTCCTGTTCTCTATCCGCTTTTTTTCGCATCTCATCTGCTTTTTTTGCGCTTTCTCCAGCTCCTCCTCCTTTTTCTTCAACAATTTATTCTCCTCTGTTCCCTTATTCGCTTTCCGTAATTGCTGTACCTCTTTTTCAATTTCGATTTGTTCTTGCAACGCCATCCGCGCCTCTCCCTCTTCAGCCGGAATTATTGCTACTCGTCCTCTCCTCTTTTTTATCATATCTCCCGGTCTTGTGCTTTTTCTCAACTCCCCCATAACATCCCTTACGAATCTATTCTCTGCTTCATATTGTTTTTCATCATTCCGCTTCCTATTTAGAACTTCAAGACATTTTTCTAATTCATGTGAATTCTGTTTGTCTTTATCTTTAAAGAACTCCTTTCTATATGCCTTTTCGGCCTCAAATAATTCTCTATATCGTTTTCCTTTTTCGCTTTCTTTTAATCCACGATTAATATTAATGATATCAAGATTTTTATAGTATTTACTCCTTAATTCATAGTAACGCTCAACTTCTTGCCTATTTTCGATATTATCCCACTCAGCACCATCTCTTTCTCCGAGGTGGTTGCGAATATCTCTATATTTTTTCCTAAGCTCATAATTCTCATAATTAAGCTCCTCTATATTAACATCCACATTAGACATATTGTTTGATGGTCCAGGCTTCTCATCTATCTTTTTTTTCACCTCATTAAACTCCAAAATCTCCTTCACCCTATACCCTGCTATCTCTACCATTTCATCTGCTACCTTCTTGGCTTCTAGCATCTCATCTGTCACTTCTTGCCAATTATACTTATTAGTAGCATAAGGACGCTCAATTTCTCTCAAATCTTCCACCTCCCTCTTTATCTCGTTTTTCTTTTTCTCCAAATCTTCTTTCTGTTTTCTATCCTGCTTTTTATTGGATAGCGTAAATTTTTCTAACTCTTCCAACTTTTTTATCTCAAGCATCTTATTTTTTACCTTCATATCAGCTACCTGCCACTCATTCTCTGCTTCCTGCCATTCAATATACTTTCTTTGCACCTTGTTCTTTATTTCCAATACCCAATTCTCCGCTTTCTGCGCCCTATTCTTCGCTTCCTCCAATTTCAACATCGCTTCCTGTGCTACTATCCCTTCCGGCGGCGTATTTATTTTTGTCTGTCCTTTCTGAATTTCTATCCCCCCATCTCCTAGTTCCGTCTTTATCTTCATTGCTAACTCCAGAATCCTTGCATTCTCTTCTGCCTTAAGCCATTTTACCTCATTTCGCGCTTCTCTAAAAACCATAGAAAGTTTTTTCAGCTTATCCGGATCTTGCTCATTTCGATTTTTACATAACTCTTCTCCATATGCTTCCCCAGCCTCAATTAATTTTCTATATTCATCTTTTTCTCCTTTTACTCCAAGAATTGCGTCAATGGCATCTTCGTTTTTATAATATTCACTATTTAATTCATAGAATTTTTTAACTATTGACCTATTTTTGATATCCTTCCACCCAGCATCATCTTCTTCTAGATCTTTTGGATTCATATCACTGGATAAGATTTTTTCCCAAATTTTCGCGTTACTGGCACAAAGTTTCTTCACATCATCAGGTGTGTTAGACATGTCCTTCCCCTCTAGTTTGTTGAAACATATGTTGATAATATTAAGTAATTGTTTTATATAAGTCAATAATATGCATATATTTGCAATGTTTTTCCATAATTGTTAGTTTTAGTTTTTGTAACGGGGGAGGAAAAGTGATAGACAACGACTATGTGGCGCTCTTCCCCTACCTAAAAAAATATATTGAAAATACGGTTTAATTTGCTATCATAGCCCGTTCACAATAGCAAGGAGAACACAATATGGTAGATATGATGGAGATGATGAGCATGCTAACAATGGACGATCTTTGTTCTATAGCAAAGTACCGTCTTAATGGCAAACAGTTGAGGGAATTATATTTTTTGATAGAGCAAATATTGAATTTATTTGAAAATTGTTCTGAAGGTGGAAATTATATCACCCTCGTTCCCTACGAGGAGGATAGGAAGTTCAGTGAGCTTGTAGAGACTCTGCGTCTGACGCAGGAAAAGTTGAAAAAAATGATGGCAGAAAAACTTATAAATCTGGATCCCAGGGACTACGACAGGGAGCTCGCTAATATAAAGGCAGAAATAATTGGTAAATATGCAGCTAAGCATTCCAACAGCAAGGTACCTACACTAGAATCCACGAATCTCGATCTGATTAACGAACTGAAACAGGCGGAAGTTCTATTTAATGAGCTCAAAAGAAGTGACCCTGGCCTTCCCCAACACTAGCTGGAATAAGCTGAAATATGACGGGACGCTACCAGACCTAGCTGGATTCTATATCCTATGAAATTTATCTGGAATAGTACTCGACAACTAGATTTATATCCATAGTTATGGGGTATGGTACATCTTCCAGGGCTGGAACTGAGCTATATTTTGCAGAGAGATTTCCTACATCAACGACAATATAAGATGGAACATCTTTCTCGGCTTTTGCCAAACTGTCGGCTAGGACAGTTATTTTTTTGGCTTTTTCGTCTATTTCCACACTATCGTTGGGCTTTAGCAGGAATGATGGTATGTTGACGATCTTCCCATTTACTCTCACATGCCTGTGGTTAACCATTTGTCTAGCGGCAAACATAGTGGGAACAAAATTTGCTCTATAGAGGACGGTATCGAGTCTACTCTCCAGTAATCCAACGAAAACCTGGGCAGTATCCTTTCTTGATCTTCGAGCTTTCAGAAATAGGTTTTTGAACTGGGTCTCACTCATATTTGCGTAGTATTTTTTCAATTTCTGCTTTGCACGCAATTGAAGCCCGTAGGTCGTTTCACGTTTTACGGCAGTACCATGCTGCCCCGGCCTATAGTTTCTTTTATTATAGGGGTCATTAGCTCTCCCCCATAAATTCACTCCCAATGACCTACTAGCTTTTTTTTTAGCTCCTATCCTTTTAGTCATCTCCCATAAATTTTTTTACTAAACCCGCTGTAGCAAGTCTACAGCAGCCGGCTAGCAGCCTACCAGGCGTTTTTAATAAAGCAATATAGCTAGAATGGGATTGTACAAGTATTTAAAAAGTAATCATATTGCATTTAGTTTTTTCATTATGTATATTTCTACATTATTATCAAATAAAAATGTATTTATGCCAAAAAATAATGAAAAAAATCAAAATATAGGAGCCCACTGGGCTAGTCCAGAGGAAATCAGGGAAGCTGGACTTTTTGAAGAGGAGGGTTTTTTGCTTGGTCTCAATCATGGACGAAAAATAATAGATTCTTCCTACAAACATATAATGTTTCTGCAACCCATGGGTCATGGTAAAGGGGTCAGCATTGTGGTCCCGAATCTGCTGTCCTGGAGTGAATCTGTAATTATTCATGATATAAAGTCTGAAAATTACCAACTGACCAGTGGCTACCGGGAGAAAGTGCTGGGTCAAAAAGTTTTTCTCTGGGATCCGGCCAATAGAAGAGGGGTGACTCACTGTTACAATCCGCTAGACCATCTGACGGGAGAACCATCGGACATGATTCAGGGTGTCGACGAAATCCAGAAAATTGCCCAAATACTGGTGCCTGAGGATGAAGTCTATAGCCATGATGCTAGGTCTCTGATTTCTACTCTGATACTCTGTGTTTGCTTGGATAAGACAATTCCCAACACCCTCGGAAGTGTTCTCTGGATCCTTAGGACTAACGATCTGAATAGCTATCTGGAAGATGCCCCTGATAAATTCGGCGACAAACTCGGCTGGTTCGGTCATATGAATGTAGGCGCCTTTCTCAAAAAAAACGAAGGAGACAGGGAATGGCTAAAAAATGTGGCTGCATCGGCACTAGGACTCTGGGCAGATCCACAGATCAATATGACTACATCGAGAAGTGATTTTTCTCTGGAGGATTTCAATGCTGAAAAGAGTACTCTCTACGTTGGAGTGCATCCAACGGACTCTGACAGGCTGAAACCGCTTCTGCAGATTTTTTATCAGCAGTGTATTTCTGCTCTGACTCTCCGAGAGCCCGTAGATGACAGAATCGGGGTGCTGCTGCTGCTGGATGAGCTAGCGGGTCTAGGAAGAATGAAATTTATAGAGGATGCCTTCGCATTTGCCAGGGTTTATAGACTAAAGATCTGTCCGCTCATATACAATTTGAGCAGTCTAGAGAGTATCTATGGGCATGACGCTATAAATTCTATTCTAGCCAACTGCGCGCTAAAGGTGGCCTGCTGCACAAATGACTATTATACTATAAATACGCTGGTGGATCTGGTAGGAGATAGAATAATAACCTACGGCGATGGCAATATAGGGGAGAGACCTCTGATGCTAGCCCGGGATGTGGTCGAACTACCTATTTGGAATGAACTGATAATATCAGACCGTTTGGCCATAAAATGTGATAAATTCATGTATTATAATGATCCAGATTTCAAAAATAGAGTATTAGATCCTGCAGCCATACCGAGTTTAAACATCTAGGTTGCCCAGAACAATAAATAAAAATCACCACATCAAAAGGTTAGTTTTGTTTTAAATGTGTCCGGACTTGCACACGAAGCTAGCGGCTTGACTATAATTTTAATATTTTTAATTATTGTGTAATTCTTTGTTTTTACGTTGTAATTATAAAGCATATTTTCCAAGGTGTAGAGAAGATCCTCGAAGGTTCAATTGGAGTTTGTGGTTGAATCAGTATTATTTATTAACTTTGCTGGCATAGGTATATGAGTGGGACTGGTCGTAGCGCTAGGGGCTACAGAAGGATATTGAGTTTTGTCTTGGATGTGTTTTTTGTGAATTTTCTGAAGTCATTGCTCATACAGATATTTATTTTTTCTCGGCCAAATATAGCCAGAACTCAGGAGTTCGTGAATAATTTCATAGAACTTTTTGGGAAAGTGGAACTGACTGGACTTAAGGATTTTCATTTGAGATATATAGCCAATAATAGCCAAATATTTGACTATATTTTCTATATTCTATTAATCGTTTCTTTCAGCGGAGTAATTTACAGTTTTTTATGTACAGTTTTTCTAAGATCAGCAACCTTTGGGCAAAAAATTATGTCACTAAAAGTGGTTGATGCCAAGGACAATGAAAAACCAAATGTTTTCAAACTACTGGTAAGATCAATTCTGATCCCTCTACCACTAACGGTAACTTTTCTAATCTCTGTGTCTTTTGCTCTATCTCTGGTTAATTTTCATCTCTATGTGCCGGAAAATACTTGGCCAATCATGATACTATGCAGACTCACCAGTCTATCCGACCATTACTATGTACTGGCTACTCTGCTGGTATTTTTCGCAGTTTTTTGGTATGGCATTTACCATCTGTCTGATAGACTAATATTTAGCGATATTTTGTCATTTACAAGGGTTATAGAGGTCAGCAAATATGGTGAACAGGTTGTGAGTAAATATGATAGGGATTTTGTGTATTTTGGAGACAAGCTAGTCGGTTTTCTGGAGAGAACAAATATATTTTTGTTTGGGCTCCTTAGAAGGGCTATTGGTTATCTGGGAAACAAATTCAGAAGACATGGTAGAAGAAAAGACGAAACTCAGAAATAGAAAAAATCAAACTAAAACCCTCTCAGGGTGCCAATTGTCGAGGCTTTCTGTAGATGACTATAACAAGATCCAGTAGATTAAGATCTGAATTCAGTTTTACGCTGAACTTTTTGCCTGTCTTTATAACTTTTCCAATTGCTATTCCCTCCTGCAGAAGGTCACCATCATTTGATGTGTAGACATTTTCGTCTAACAGAGCATCGCGACCGTTGTTGAAAAAATATTCCATGTCCAGAAGGTCGCTGCCATTTCCACCCACTATAACTTTGAGCTTACTGGTTTCTAGATTTGCTGGCACTCTAGACCTGTAGTCAGATACCAGAAGTATTTCCGCTACGTCTTTGGATACATTTACTACCCGCCCAATGAGATTGCCATATCTATCCAGAACCAGGTCATGCTCGGATACACTATTTACTTCTGTTTCGTTCAGAAAAATCCGAACACTATGAGTTATTCCGTGGGTGTTTAGTACATTGATCTTTTTGATTGCATAGCCGCCTATCCGATTTTTGGAGACGAAACTCAGTAGCTTCCGGAGGTCATTATTTTCACTCTCTATCATATCAAACTCGAATAATTTTAGCCTTAGGTTAAAATTCTCCTTTATGAGCTCTTTGTTTCTCCTATCAAGAGACCATATTGAGACGAGTCTCGTGCCACATTCATCTAGGATCATAGAAATACTCCTGGTCACAAACAGGAACGGTTTTAGCTGGTAAAAAACAAGAGTCCTAAGCCTGTCCTCGAAGCTTCTATTAACCCTACCGTAGAGCATAAGGAGGACACTCAGAATAACTAGTAGACCATAGGATATTTTGTTAACTACTAGGTGGATGCGGTAGCCCACAACCCAATAGAAGCCGACAATTCCTTTCTTTTTCTTGTAAATGGGTCTCATCTAGCTTTGCTTAAAGAGCACTCCTTTAAGATTTTTAAAGTCATTTATTACTTTTCCTATTCCGTTTATAACACAAAGGAGTGGGTTATCAACAACCGTTGTAGGTAGGTTTGTGGCGTTACCTATGGCTATATCAAGATTTTTAATTAGCGATCCACCACCACTTAGCGTTATACCTTTTTCCACTATATCAGCCGAAAGTTCTGGGGGAGCAGATTCAAGAGCAGTTCTAACGGCATCTGTTATCTGGCTTATGGGTTCAGCCAGACCCTCGGCTATTTGTTTTTCGCATAGGGTTATTTCCCTAGGCACCCCATTGCTCAGGTCCCTTCCTCGCACCTTCATAACTTCTCCATCACCAACATCGGTTGGAAGACGAGCGGCGCCTATGGTCATTTTTATTTTTTCTGCAGTTGTCTCTCCTATCAGCAGATTATGCTGTTTTCTTACATAATTTATTATTGATTCGTCCATCTTATCACCACCAATCCTTACCGATCGTCCATAGACTATGCCACCCAGAGAAAGAATACCAATCTCTGCCGTACCTCCACCTATATCAACTATAATCGACCCAATCGGGTCCATAACCGGCAGATTCGCTCCTATGGCTGCAGCCATAGGCTCTTCGATTAGATAGACTTCTCTGGCTCCAGAACTCTCTGCCGCCTCTTGAATAGCTTTTCTCTCAACCGGTGTAGAACCCGATGGTACACATATTACAATCATGGGACCAAACCAAGATTTGCTCCTATTGATAGTCTGTATGAAATACTTGATCATCTCCCCAGCCACCTCAAAGTCAGCTATCACCCCATCTTTCATAGGCCTTATGGTTTCTATAAGGGCCGGAGTCTTTCCGAGCATCATTTTAGCATCTTTACCAAAGGCATAGGGAACCTTTTTACCATTGTTATTTATGAGAGCC
>JAIRWJ010000054.1 GCA_031269065.1 Rickettsiales bacterium | reverse complement strand
AACAGTGGAAGAAAATATGGGAGATTAGCATTCCCTCTGGAAAAAATCACTCTGGACTTGACTTATAAACGGTTAACTGTAGTTTGAAACAAGCCCTAGTGGGATGAGAAATTTTGTGTTCGCCATCCAAAATTGAGAAAAGGAGCTGTAATTGTTTAGGTAAAATTTTGAAAAGTAGTGGGTTACTGTGGTAAGAAATTTGATGAAGACATTCTCTGCAACGCCGGAGGACATAGAGCGGAAGTGGTATATTGTTGATGCGTCGGGCCTAATTCTGGGGAGGATGGCTGCCATCCTTGCAAACCTCCTCCGAGGAAAGGGTAAGGTGTATTTTACGCCAAACATGGATTGTGGGGATCACATCGTAGTTATAAACGCTGGCCAGGTGGTTCTGACCGGAAGCAAAGAGTTAAAAAGATTCTATTGGCATACGGGTCACATAGGGGGAATTAAATTTCGAACTATGGAAAAAATGAGAATTGAGACCCCAGAAAGAATAATAGAAAACGCCGTCCGCAGAATGGTAGCAAGAAATCCACTGGGAAGAAGCGTTATGAAGAAATTGCATATCTACAGAGAGAACTTCCATCCCCACGAGGGACAGGAACCAGAGAAGCTGGATATAAGAGTTATGAGTAGAAAAAATTTTAGAAAGAGATAGGGGTACGTATGGTTAGCGACAAAAAAATCAGTCTGAAAAAGTCGATCGTTAGAGTTTTCCCTAAAAGGGAAATTACCAAAAGGGCCGAGCCCGGAGATGACGGCGCTAAAAATATTGCCACCCTGGAGGATGGTGGAGAAGACAGGGATGTGGAGAGCATTTCGGCTGTGGAGAAAATTGAGGTGGAAAAGATTTCTGACATACAGGTCAAAATTTTAAGAAAAGACATTGGCAGTGGGCCTGTTGTGGACAAACTTGGTAGGGTCTATGCTACTGGGAAAAGAAAGGATGCGATAGCTAGAGTTTGGCTATGGAAGGGTAGCGGTAATATTAGTGTTAACGACGTTCAGGTAGCCGAATATTTTAAGAGACCTATACTTGAAGTAATGGTCAATGTCCCGTTTGCTGTGACCAATACCCAAGGCCAATTTGATGTCACCTGCTTTGTCAAGGGAGGTGGTCTATCTGGCCAAGCCGGAGCTGTAAAACACGCTATAGCCAAGGCTATGTTCGTGCATAATCCCGAAGCCTATAGAGGCGAACTAAAGTCAGTTGGCTTACTCACGAGAGATCCGAGGGTTGTTGAGAGAAAGAAGCCAGGGTTAAAAAAAGCTCGAAAGGGTCAGGTATTTAGCAAGAGATAGAGTTAGCAGAACCTCTTCGGATATAGGCGGAATTTTCCTGTGCAATTTCGGGTAGCTGTCCAAATAACTCTAGTCTAGAGATGGGGACTGTTGGCTGCGACCTGTTCGGTAGGAAGTATCTCTCCCACCAGTCACCATTACCGACAGCTAGGCCTGGTTGCACAGTTCTTCATCTGTTCCATATTATTGCTGCCACAGAAATAAAGAATGTATCCGACTATTCCGTGGATTAATGGTTACTAGTTCTTCATCCATTTATTTTTTCTAATTTTAGTTTCTACAGTTTAATGCATATTTAGCCGCAAAATATGTAATATTAACGCTAAATTATCAGAAATACTAAAATAACAACGGAGTTTTGCGCACATATTGACTTTAACTGTAAAATTAATAGCCTAGAAGGCCTATGGATCTCTTAGTCTAGTGGTTAGGACACCAGGTTTTCATCCTGGCAACACGGGTTCAAATCCCGTAGAGATCACCAGCCATAGTGAATGCGTAGCTCAGTAGGTAGAGCACTTGACTTTTAATCAAGTTGTCGCGGGTTCGATTCCCGCCGCGTTCACCAGAAGATCTTTCCAGCCTTAGGAGAGGGGTACCACCGGACCTATGATTTTTTGGCCTAGAGTAGGTTCTTGGCACCACGGCCATTCCATGTATAGAAAGGAGGAGAGAAAAGACGGCAAAATCAGAAACCAAGAAGGAATAAGGATTTTAACTTTTTGAGTTCACCTTCAAGGGGTGCATATATGATTTGCCGCTTCGGCGAGAATTCCTTTGTCTGCCAGAGCTGTTAATGCCTCTATTGCGCAGACTATTCCATATTTAGGAGGGTGTTTTCCAGAATTCGCGTTAACATTTACTATTTTTATATTCTTTTCATCAAGTTCTCCGGTCAAAAAATTTTTAAATTTTTCATCCATTGGACGATCATTCGGATCGTTGTAGAGTACCGTTATCTGTCCTGTAAAGGGATTGCGAAATACCCGGACTGCGGCCCAGCCAATCCCTTCCGAGTCCGATTTGAATAATATGTTGCAAGAATCGCCTTTATCTATTCGCTCCAAAATGTTAGAGTCCTTTGGAGATGGGGAATGCATATGATCTACAATAAGCAGATTGACCTTCCAGCTATAGCTATCCTCTGGTTTGTCCTCAGTAGGCTTCTGGCCAGTTTTTAGCAGTCCAGATAATTCCTGATTTTTATGTATCAGCAGACTAATCATCTTTTCGGTTTTCATCTGGTTGTCTATGAAGAGCTCGGCAATTTCATCATAGCTGTATTTGCCAGCTTCCCTTACCTTTTCTAGACTTGCAATTTCTTCGTTTTTCTTTGAATCGCTCGACGGCTCCTGCATAAGATCATTTAGGTGAATATCTACGTAGCTTTTGACAATAGATTTAGAAATCTCTTCCTGTTTATTGAAATAAGCATTGGTATTTCCTCCTCTTCCGAATAAAGGTTTTCTTTTTTTCCAGTTCATAGTCGTGACTGGTTCCTTAACTATATCAATACGCAAATCCCTACCTGCCGATTCAATGCTAAAATCTATCATTGGTACCCCTGAGCGATTACTCTCAACAAAATCGTTCAGACCACCGGGACACATCCTTATTTTTTTTCTATTCTAAAAAATAATCCCTCCGTGGCCAGAGATGTCAGAGCGCGCAGGCCACAGGTTGTTCCATCCCTCTGATACATCACTCCCTCCTGATTATTGATATTTAGTATTGTGGTATCTTCACCAAACTCCCTTACTACAAATGTTCTAAATTCATTACTGATTTTTCCGTATACCGAATCTCTGTGCAGCAGGAAGATGGTTTTATTCGTATAGTCGTACACGGCCCGGGCTGCCACGTAGTGAACACCTCCGTCGGCATTCCCCATTGGACCATTGTCACCCACCCCCATTGTAAATATAAAATTATAGTAACCCTCACTCGCAATTTGGTCAAAAAGAAGTTGCTGTGATAATATTAGATTATCTCCAAAACGGTCTCTTAGAGGAACTGAGGAAACAAACGTCAAATTTGCATTGAGGTCTAACGCCAGTTGAGGTAGTCTTTCTACGATATCGAGTATTTCAATATTCCCAACATATTCATCCACATCAGATGCCGTAATATTTCCTTCCTCTGAGCGCTTCAGAAACTTTCTAATCCTTCTTGTACGATTTCTACCTAAGCTTTCAGTTCCAGGAATTACCTTAACATATTCTCCTAGAAGAAGATTGAATATTTCATTGTCCTTTTTTGGATCAATAATTGTATCTTCCATATATACCTCCTTTTTAATCTAATCCACCACTATGGTGTGCACTTGTATATGTATTGTAATATGTATAATTATGTTGTCAATTCCATGTACTTCCAAATATCTATTTCCCATTTCTTTTTCCTGTTCTAGTATGTTGACTGCTATTCATTGGCAAACTTTTTCATGAAAATAGCTTTCCAGAGCTAATTATATTTTTCCTGTACAAACTCTCACCAGATAGAAGAAGAGAGCCATTTTTTCCAGCAGTGTATTATACAGGTATTTATTGTTTGATTTTTTCGAAAAACAGTGTAAGGTACAGTACACAATGTGTTTTGTCAAAAGGATACCGTATGCAGGACGACAGGAAAAAACTTAGACACAAACCCGAAGAGGTTGTGAATATTATTAAGAAGAATGAAAGGAATGAGAAAAACTGGAATGAGGCTGTGGATGGCCTCAGAGGCAACAAGTTGAGAGCTGGAGGAGATACAAATCTGGTCCAGGTATCGATCGGTAATTTTAAGGACAAGGTAGTTGGTGGAAAATCCCAGAATTCGGAAAATAGACTAAGTGTTCGGAGTGTTCTGGAGACAGAGTCCGAGAAGAGATCCAAAGAGAAAAGAACGTCCATGAAGGCTCTGGCAGCCGCGAAGAAAACGGACAGAGGTATCCCTCTGAAAAAAAGAGAGGACAAGACAAGAGTCGAAAATTTCCTTGAGGGGAAAAAGGGAACAGAGAAAAGAAAAAAGCGAATATGATGGTTATATTAGTTTTGCTAATTCTAACAGCGTTTCTGTATGGAATTTTATTCAGTAACTTTGGCTTCTTGCCCGGGATTGGGCGAGGAAAACGTGAAAAGGCCGCGAAAAATCTTTCGAAAAAAACTCCTACTACCGGCGGTGGATGGCCATGTGGAGCCGTTGAGAAGGATAATCGAGAACCAATATGGGGGGGTATTTGCGGTCAAAATTGTGAAGGTCACAGAGTTGATGCAGTCACCGATAAGGTAAATGCAGCCGAAAAGGGAAAGATTAGGTTTGATGAGATACTTTTTCTGAAGTTGAGTGAGGCACTGATAGTAGCCGTTGCCGAGGCTTTTTCAGAGAAGAGATTTGATCTTCTGAGAAATATGTTGACAGATGACCTATTTCGAGCCGTTGAGGAGAAAATAAATTCCAGAGAAGGCCATGTGTCTTATAAAACAGTAGTGGTATCCTTTGACGAGAAAGTCCTAGAGGAAAAACAAGCCGATGAATATATTAGGACCAATATGGTCGTAAACATGCGCGTACTCATGAACCAGATAAACTATATGGAAGACCAGAATAACAACATAGTCTACGGTTCAAAGAACGCCATAGAGAAGGTTTCCGAGATTTGGAAATTTGTCCTAGATACAGAAGGAAAGAGCCAAGGCCGCTGGTTGGTAAAATCTATAGGTAGGTGCTAGCTCCGGTTATACTCCTTACTCTAGCAGTGTATTCACAGGCGTATGGGCCGGCTGTTGCCGGGACCGTACCGGAAAGGTTTTTTTCTAAAAATAACAACAGAGTTTTTTTTAAAAGGGCAAGCTATGGAGAACTCGATGGCTGGCGAAATGATGATCACCAGGAAGCTTTGGATGTGTTGGTCCAGTCCTGTAGAAAAATAATCTCTAGAGGTAAAGATAGGTCTGCCTTTTCGCAGCTGAGTCGTCACATAGCGAGTAGTGACTTTTTCGGTGTTTGTAAAATAGCCGAGATAATGAGGCAGAGAGAATATGGCAGTGATTATGCGAGAATTTTTTTCGAAACCTACTTCGTTCCCTACAGAGTGATGGATATGGACTCGGCGAAATCACTATTCACAGGCTACTATATTCCAAAAATAACGGCTCGGAGGAAGAAAAATCACATATTTAAATATCCGATTTACAGAAAGCCCCCGGATGTTGTGGATGGGGTAAAGTATTACACCCGGGAACAGATCCACGAAGGGGCTTTAGCTAACAGAGGTCTAGAAATTCTCTACACTGACGATCCCATAGAGCTGTATTTTTTGCATATACAGGGATCTGGAATGGTAAGACTTGTGGACGAGAACAAATGGGTCCATATTGGCTACGGAGGGAAAAACAACTGCAACTACTCTCCAATAGATGGGCATTTATTGGCCGAAAATCCTCGGATCGCGAAAAAATCAGGATTTAGTACAAAAGTAACGAAGCAAGAATTGAAAAAGAACATGAACGAGGCAATAAAACTGTTGAATTTGAATGAGTCCTATGTCTTTTTCAAGTTTCTAGATAATGGAGAATTCATCGGCGCCTTTGGAACCAAGCTTATTCCTAAAAGAACTATGGCCGTTGACAGCAAGTATATTCCGCTTGGATTTCCTCTCTGGTTGAGCACTAGGCATACAAAAAAGTCATCAAGGGAAAAATTCAACAGACTTATGTTTGCCAATGATGTCGGGGCAGCCATAAAAGGTGTGAATAGGGGCGACATATTCTTTGGCTTTGGCGAAAATGGTGAAATTGACTCCAGTTCGCAGTATTCCGAAGGACAATATTTCCTGTTGGTTCCTGTCAAAGTAGCCAGAAAATTATGAATGAAGACCAAAATACCTGGCTGGAGGAGGTCAGAAACTGCAAAAAACTTAAAAAAAGAGACATGGTGGTTACGAGGAACCCAAAAAACACTGTTATTGCTATAAAAACTTCCAATCCAGATTATAGCGCCGAGATATCTAGCCTAGATTTCCTGAAAGGTACCGAAGGCCACTGTCAAGTATTAGAAAAAAATGAAAGTCTCGGCATAGACCGGAGAGCGGACAGAAAGCTCAGGGCTGGAAAAATAAAAATTGACAGAAAAATTGATTTTCACGGGCTAACTCTGGATGAGGCATTTGATTCGCTGGTCTACAACCTAGTCCAGGCCCAGGAGGCTGGTCTAAGATGTGTGCTAGTGATAACCGGAAAAGGCAAAAACACAGAGCCCGGCAGAATCAGCATAAAATCCCAGATTGGTAATTGGTTAAAAATTCCTATTCTGGCGTCAAAAATAATAAAATACATTGATGCTACATCCAGACATGGTGGGACCGGTGCCCTATATATCCTTTTAAAAAGAAATAAAGTAGCTTCGGCTGGAGACGATCCACTCTAATCAGATCTGCTTTCCAACTGATCCTTGGCTTGTCAATATCAATTCAACACTGAATAAAATAACTAGGAGATATAAAATAATATGAAGATATCTAAAGGATGAGAATTTTAGACTACTGCCAGAAGTTAGGAGAAGCAGCTCTGGGTTTATACTGACTAAGTTAGAGGAGAAAAAGGGGTATAAAAGGCTTTTTGCTTTTAAAATTCACCATCCAATATGATAGCTATTGATCCACTGGCCTGGTTTTTCGAACTGTTGTGCAGTTTTGGAATCCTAGGTTATAGCTACGAACTATCATACACCGGCCATGGCTCAGTCCATCCGAGCCCACAGGCTAAAGCAGAGAGGGAGCTAGTCCTGGTAGAGTGTCGAAACATCAACCGTTTCAACATCCTGGTACAGGACTTGTATTTCGAAGACAATGTTAGGAATGCAACAAAAGATGAATATATGGCTATTCTCAGAGAAAGGTTTAAATATATTACAGAAAATATGTTCTCAACGGGCTGACTTAGGCTGAGGCTTGAAAAAATAAGAGAACTAAACAGGCTAGTAGGCATTTTAGAGAATACACCCATCTTCGATAGTCAGAGTAGCGCCAGTGAAATAGCTAAGTAGTTAACTCTTCCTCCAGATACTTCTTCCGAAAGAAACAAAACAATAAGGGTTGCAAAAATAAGCCCTATGGCTAGCATGAGCTAACAAATGGCTATCACTATGGGTTTGTTAAAAGTGAAAGAATTACAAAAAAAGTTTACTCCAGGGGAATTGGACAGAAGATGGCAAAACTATTGGCAGGAGGCTGGAGTATTTTGGTTTGACTGGAGCGACAGTGTCGAAGAAAATATTTATTCTATAGATACACCTCCTCCCGGAGTATCCGGAGCTCTCCATATGGGCCATGTGTTTGGCTATTCACAGATGGACATGATTGCGAGATTCCAGCGAATGCAGGGAAAGAATGTCTATTTTCCGATCGGCTATGATGACAATGGGCTGCCTTCGGAAAGGTATGTAGAGAAGAAAATAAAAAAGAAGAGCAGAGAAATGGATCGGAGCGAATTCGTTAGGATCTGTAATGAGGAAATCTTAGATGCCGAAGATCTGATCAGAGATCTGTTCCTGAAAACTAGCTATTCCTTCGATTTCCGTGAAGAGTATAGAACAGTTTCAAAAATATCCTCGGAGATTTCCCAACTGTCATTCCTAGATCTTTACCGTAAGGAACTGGTGTATCAGAAGGAAGAGCCTGTGCTCTGGGATGTGGTTGATAGGACCGCACTTGCCCAGTCAGAGTTGGAGGACCAGGATTTTGAAAGCCAAATGAATTATTTAGAGTTTAGGACCGAGGATGGAGAAAAAATTGTTCTGATGACAACCCGGCCCGAGCTGTTACCAGCCTGCGTTGCAGTCATGTGCCATCCGGATGACTTTAGGCCCTACGGGAGTAAAATAGCGATCACGCCTCTAGGCCAAAAGGTTAGAATTCTGGCCGATGAGAAGGTGGATAAAACCAAAGGGACCGGCTTCGTTATGTGTTGCACCTTTGGAGACCAGATGGACATAGAGTGGTGGAAGAAATATAACCTGGAAACCAGAATGATAATAGGTGATGGTGGTTCCATGGAGCTAAAAAAAATGGAGGGTATATTAGGACAAAGGTATAGACAATTAGATGGTCTGCCCGTCAAAGAATGCAGGAAAATGATTCTAGAACTGCTAGAGGAGGATGGGAAAATTGCCCGGGCTCCAGAAAAAATTACCCATCCAGTCAGGGTTGGAGAGAGGTCAAAATCACCTATTGAATTTTTGCTTAAAAAACAGTGGTTTATAAGAATTTTAGATGCAAAGGACAGTCTGCATCGACAGACTGACAAAATAAAATGGAAGCCGGACTGGATGAAGGCGCGACTTCATAGCTGGATAGACGGTTTGACTATGGACTGGTGCATATCTAGGCAGAGGTTTTTTGGAATTCCAATCCCTGTTTGGTATTCCCAAAGGGAGGGGGAAAGGGGTAAAATCATTCTGCCAGATCCCAGACAGTTGCCTATTGACCCGTCCATAGATGTTCCATCGGGCTATAGCCAGGAAGAGATCAGAGCTGAAATGGATATTCTAGATACTTGGGCAACATCTGCCCTTAGTCTTCAGCTAACAACCCGTGGAATAGGTGTAGATATGAATCTAGATGCAAAAAGGTACAGAACACTGAAAATTCCCTTCAGTCTCAGAGCCCAGGGCCATGATATAATAAGAACCTGGGCGTTCTATACGATTCTCAAGTCCCATTACCATAGCGACTCAATCCCCTGGAAAAATATAATGATAAATGGCTGGTGTCTGGCATCGGATGGGTCGAAGATGTCGAAATCCCTTGGCAATGTTCTGGATCCGCTGAAGCTATTTGACCAGTTTGGGTCGGACGCTCTTAGGTATTGGACTGCAAAATCTAGTCTGGGAATGGATACCAGCTATCAGGAGAGTCTGGTTAGAAATGGCCAGAAACTATCTACAAAACTGTTTAATAGCGCTAAATTTGCTGAAATCCATTTCAGAAGTTTGGCAAAGATGCCTGGG
>JAIRWJ010000048.1 GCA_031269065.1 Rickettsiales bacterium | reverse complement strand
CTGTGGCTACAGCGAATACACAATAGTTTAATCCAGGTGAGACATCAAAAAATATGTAGAACCACTAAATTAGAAGAGGAAACGGCTTAGATGATATAAATGATTAGTAGGCAAAGCCCAATAAAATAAAAGACATTGACAAAATTCAAAAAAGGATGTAACATGAATAATGTATATATATTCACATTATGGTTAGAAAATGTCTAATAATAAATCATTAGGAATCTTTCTATCCTGTCTAGTTTTGATGTTCGCACCAGAGGCCAAATCAAAAGGATATTTGGGTATAGCTAGTGTGAGCAGAGATGCTAACAGTACTAAGATTATATTCTCCGACGGTAGACCATACCGCGAGATAGTCCGAGACGAAACCGCATCGTCTGATCCGCACTTTGCTAGAAATACTATGAGTCTTTTCTATTCTGTCTTTTCTGGTAAACCTGTATCAGAAAACTACAACGAACCAGGTGTTGGTGATGGAGTGCGCTACTATGATTTATCTGCCGGCGAAAGGGTCTGTGGGGCGATGGTAGTCGTGGGATCTATCGGTATTATGGTGGGATTAGTAACAGGATCTTACAACTGGATAGTTAAACCTGCGACTGCGGTAGGGGTAGGGGTAGGGGTAGCTGGGTTCATATATTCTATGTATAAATCGTATACAGAAGCAGACTTGAGAATCGATATTCGACCAGATGGGGTTACAAGGTTTGGGTATTTTAAATTTAAATTCGGGGAAAAAGAACTACCAGAAGGTGAAGGAACAGTTCTATGGCCAAATGGAGTTGGCTACCAAGGATCATTTGAAAATGGCTTGATAAAAAACAATTTAATTGGAAATCTAATTTTTTTTCCAGAGAAAAATGGGTATACTGTGGAATTCCCTAATACTAAAATTCCAGGAAAAGAAAATGATGAGCACACTTTCACTAATGCACTTTACTTCAACAACACAAGCTACGACAGAGTACACGGGCTACTCGAGTTTGCTGATGGAGATGTCTTCAAAGGAGCTCTTGGTATAAATGCCAAGGGAGTCTATGTATCTAGGAATGGCACCATAGTTAGAGATACACTCAGAAATGTTCTTTTGGGAAAAGCGAAGAAAACTCCTGATACCGAGATTAATTCCGATGAACCGATCTGTGAAGGAATGATAAAC
Source organism: Rickettsiales bacterium (assembly GCA_031269065.1). Classification (GTDB taxonomy): domain Bacteria; phylum Pseudomonadota; class Alphaproteobacteria; order Rickettsiales; family UBA1997; genus CALXRO01. The sequence continues at coordinate 5,028 of JAIRWJ010000048.1, read as the reverse complement.
TGTGAGGACTTGGATGGTTAAATACAAAAACTTCAGAAAAACTGATGGGAAGAAGGTGTACGTAATGATGAAGGCTGCATCTTATGATGCTGGAATCTGATATTGGCTAAGTTCTTCTATTGACTGGCTAGAGCGTTGTTGTCTTGCGGACCCCTGCCTATTTTAGGAATATGGTCCGCTCTCTAGGCCAGAAGAACTTAGGTAGGTACTGGTGTGTCAGGAACTGGGTTGGAAACTGAAGGTTTCTGTGCAGGGAAATTTTTTTACAGAACGAAACGGTCTCTGAGGCGTGGTCCGATGGCACTATTTTCGCACTATTCTTTCTGAAGAGTTTCGAGATTACTTCAGGGAACAATGAACGAAGGTTCTTGGTCTGATAATTATCTATTTGTGAATTTTCATACGTAGGCCCTGACTTGAAACAGGTTTAATAGATAAAGATATTTAAATTCAAGCTTTTAATGAGGGTCTATAGTCGTTGTAGTGTCTAAAAATCAGCCAGGGATTTTATAGATTGGTCAGGAGTATTATCTATAATTACCGACTGTGTTAGCTTTCTCAATAATTCCGAATACGTGGTCTACAGCACTATTCGCCAGAGTTAGATTTAAGGAGTTCATGGTATTTAAATTTTGTCCGAGATTGTTCACTCTCTCTGCCATCCTATCCCTCTGGTGTGTGCCTAGTTTACTATCAAGTGCTCTGAGGAGTTCGTTTTCTTTGTCCAGTTTGTCGAGGCTTTTCTGAAATGCGCTATGTCCACTTGCCGTGTTCGTTTCATTTTTAAATTTTTTACCTAAATGTTTCATAAATTTTAACACATCTTCATGGGATGCCAGGTAATTTTGTACTCTTTGCTCTATTCTATTCAGAATCTTCTCTTTTTTTGCCAAATTAATGATCCTTTCTCTGAAATCATCATCTACAACGTAGTCCGTAGTTGATTTGCCATCCAGAATATTGACAATGCCATATTTTTTAGAGAACTCCTGCATAGTGAGCATCTGTTTAATTTCTAGAGCAGTGTTGCCTCGTTGCTCTGATATGTCTTTCACTGCATCGTTGTTTTGTGCTGCAGCTATGGCTGTAATGGCTGCGTTGAACCAGCAGGAGCCTCCTTTCTGCTGATTTTGGCTTACAGTTTTGGAATTCTTCATAAGATTACCCAAATTATTATCCGCATGAGAATCTATGATTCCGCCTGTGTCATAGATATACAGAAATTTTTCCTCAGTTCTATCTATATTTATCCCCTTTGTTCTAAGATCCTTCAGTTTTTTGATGTCTATAATGGCACTGACAGCATGGTTTTTTTTCAAAGTGTCCAGTTGGACAACAATATAATCTTCCTTTATAGAATCCAGGTTACTGATTCCTATCGACCCTAGGAGCGAACTAATATTCCTGTAACAGCTATCAATATCCGCTCTATCGTTGCCAAGCCCTACGTGTTGAACCATTCTCTCAAATAAATTTTTCTTTGTGGAAAGCCCAACCTCCTGGAATCTCATCTTATACAGTTCTTCCAAACTTTCTGCACCAATTAGTTGTATGACATACTGTTCCGATGACGTACCGCTTGTAAACATGTTATCATCTTTTTTCGCTTTTCTATCGATAAAATTTAGGATATTGTTTGACACCAGATGTTCTTTCAGATCAGTGAATTTCGTTAATTTTTTAACTCCTTCGGTAATATCCGTTACGACCCCGAGGCTAACCAGATCATCAAGACATTTTACTCTGCCTTCGTTCATTACTTTATTGAACAGAGAAAAGTTGACTTTAATAGATCTGTCCATTTGCCCCGTAATATTTTTGCGACTGTGATATATAATCGTCGATGTTCTCTCGAATCTTCCATCTATAAAAATTTCTTCTTTACTGCGTAGAGGAAGTCTTTCTTTCCCCGGACCACAGGAGTCTTTGGACATAATAGCTGTCCATTTTTTCATGACTTTGCCATTATTATACCATATTTTTGAGGGAATTAGAATGCCTCCCTCTGACTTTTCTTCTGCGATAAATACCCCATGTCTATTGCCGTTTTTCCATTCGCCTTTGTATATAGAACCGTTTTGATCTACTTGTATTCCAAATCCATCACGTTTATCACCTCCCCAATAGCCTTTGTATATAGAACCGTTTTTATCTATTTGTATCCCAAATCCATCACGCTTGCCGTTTTTCCATTCGCCTTCGTATACAAATCCGTCACTGCTTCTGTGTGCCCCAATTCCATGACATTGACCATTCATCCAATAGCCATTGTATCTGCTGCCGCTAGGTCGCCATTCCATAGTTCCAAGCCCATGTTCTCTGCCCTCTCTGTCTTGTTCTCCATGGTATGTGGCGTTAGGATATCTTTTATATTTATTGTTCGATTTATTATGATGTCTGAATTGTTTGTCTAGATTGGAAATAGTGAGTGCTAATCCCAAGGCTTTTTTATCAATCTCAGCAAATTTTGCTTCCCTTTTTTCTTTATTTTCTTTTTCTACTCTTCCCTTTTCCCCATTTTTCCTAATTATTTCCCTCCCTTTTTTCTTCAGATTTTCTAGCTGTTTCTCGTCCTCATGCAATATTTTTCCCTTCGATCTTCTACCATCATTATTCTTAGTTAGTTTGACAATTCCTTCAGCTATTTTTTTAGATTCCTCTTCTTTTTTCCTCTTTTCTATTTCCCTTTTCCTTATTTTCTGATCCTCTTCTTTTTTTTCCTTCCCTTTGACCCCCTCTTTTTTTCTCCCGCCTCTGTTCACCGTTTTACTTCTAATTCTCACTGATCTAATATGATCCTTACTGTTTCCAGTACTCGGACCAGACAAAGGTAACCCATCAGATTTTGGCTGCTGCGCTGAAATATATTTATCCAGCAAGCCTGGATGCCCTTTACTGAGAGCACTAAGAAAATTGATAAGTTTCTCATCAAGTTTCATTTTTATGTTATCTTTATTAGGGGCAGATGCTATGTGTCCATTTTTGTCCAATAATAGTGTCCCAAGTTCTATATCTTTGCTTTTGTCGTTATATTCTACGTATTTTATAGGGCCATTATTGTCCAGAACAATTCCTTTCCCTATTTTTTTGCCATTCTTCCAGTGTCCTACAAATATTCTACCGGCAGCATTGATATATGCCCCAACTCCATTTATTTTGCCATCTTCTAGTTCTCCGATATACTTGGCCCCGCTGCTGAAATGGTACTCTCCGCTTCCATGCATTACACCTTCTCTAAAATTTCCCACATATTTAGCTCCACTTTTGGCAAAAATATGCTCTCCTTTTCCATCCGGCATACCTTTTCTGAACTCCCCAACATAGGTTGAACCAAATTTGGATTTATATGTTCCAGTTCCATCAAATTTCTCATTTTTCATATCTCCAATGTAACTGCTCCCGTCCTCAAATTTAATTTCATACTTATTGTTGATTTTTAGTTTTAAATCCCCCTTTACGATATCTTCATTATCAAAGGTAATTGTATAGACGGTTTTCCCTTGTTTATTTGTAAGCAAATTCGTTCCTATAATTTTTTTCATTTTATGAGACTACAATTCATTTATATATGTACAATAAACGATAAATAATATTTGTGCAATAGTTTTGTACAAATAAAAAATGTATTAGTATTAATTTAACATAACTCTGCCAATGAATTAAACTTTTAATAAATATACCATAAAAATAGATTAGCCCTAATTGTATTTGGCGGACGAGTACCCGATAACCTTCTGGAGAGTTTGGTGGAATTTTAGAACTACTACCACAGACTACAGTGTTGTTCTGTCTGAGGAACACGATGCCTTCTGCATTTTATCCATGGTGAGTGGAGAGAATCTAAGAAATTAACCATGTCTGATTCAATGCGGAAGATCAAGCGCCCTTTCAGAGAAAGGAATTTATCTTTCTTAGAGGAATTTAACCTATAATAGTCAATCACTATTATACATCATACCGCGTGTGTCTGGAATTCGATAGCTGGAAAATATAATATGAGGAGCTAGTATTGTCACAGAATATAAGAGACTCCATATTATAGGTATTTTTAGTTATGCACCATGGGCATAGAAGGCTACGATAGAATGGGAAGACAGATGGCCGGCTATGCTATTTTGGCTAGGTTTTTCCGCTGTGTTCTCATTTTTTTACAAGTGTACGGAGCGTTCAGAGTTTTGAGGGGCTCAATCGAGAAAGGAGTCTACAGTACAAAACAGATCACTAATTATAAGTACACCAATGTCATCCTAAGACCGGTCCTACAGATCAATGAAAAGAGTACGGGTTTTGTCTACATAACTAGTAGAGAGGCCACAAAGGATAGCAAACAGACAAATATTTTGCAAATGCACGACATCAGCGTAAGCTCTGATAATTTTATTGGCACGGCGGCCCGGGGTCATCTGGACCTAGATAAAAATGAGATTACTCTGTTTGATAAACCGACACTGATCATCCGTCAGCATGACGCCGACTAATGACGGCACAAAGGGCCGACGCCTATATCTGGGCGCCGGACCAACTTAGCAAAAAATATAAATTAATATAAATATAAATTATTTTATTTTCTTTAGATTAACTGCCGAAACCCGGCCTTTACTATTTGCCGTTTCATACTCGACTTTTTCGTTTTCATTCAGGCTTCTTATACCTGCATCCTCCAAAGCCGTGATGTGTAAAAACACATCTGGTCCCCCAGCATCCGGTTGAATGAAACCATAACCTTTAGCTTGGTTGAACCATTTTACTTTTCCTGTAGCCATAAACTAACATAATTATTTAATATAGATATTTCCTATTTTAATCCAAAAATAAAATAACAAATATGGAGTCCTCCTAAAACAGAGTTTCCGCACTCATTGTAGCATCTTTTTTTAAAAACACAATCACTAAAAAGACAGAGAAACACTAAGTACCCTATCTTAGTAAATAAAATTTATGCTCTCTAGTAGGAGTTATGGTGGCTAATCCTATAAAAAATAAATAGAAAATAGGTAAACAAACTGATAAATAAAGTTAATGATTCCA
>JAIRWJ010000045.1 GCA_031269065.1 Rickettsiales bacterium | reverse complement strand
GGTTTCGGTGCCAATCTAAGCTATAGGTTCTACTAATAGTAATCCCCCCTCCCCCGAACCTAACGGGTTCGGGGGAGGAAGGTTCTAGATTCCCTCCATCGGGTTTTGGAGAAACTCGGGGGAAGGCTGGGGGTTTGCTCATCACAATGACCCAATATATCCGCTATCCAGGACAGTTTATACATGGTAGATCCCGTATTCTATAGCTAGCTACATGTGATACACGATCCTGTTCTTTTCCGGATACTTTGGCGCCAATAATGATCTATCGGCTACGGATAGTTTGGCGCTACAGTCTGCATTACGCTTCTTTTTCCGCTAAGGCCTCTTCTAATTTGGTCGACACTAGTTCGAAGTTTGCTTTTCTTGTTTCTGGGAGCGGTCTAGCATTCTCATCCTCTAGATTTTTCTTTTTCATTTAGATATGGGTAATGGGTGTCTCCTAGTTACCTATCTAACATCGAACTTACAATCAGAAAATATTGATGGGTCAAGGATAAACTTGGAAGCAGATCTAATGTAAAAAACAGGGGGCCTATGAAAAAAGAAACCAAAATATCCAGTCTCAACTCTAGGATGGTTCGGCTGTATCTGGAATTTTTATGTGAGGTTCGAAAAGAGGCGGGTGACTAGCGATACCGATTTATGTACAATTCTGATGACCCATTCCCTTGTGAGGGTTCCAAGGAAGAATTCTTCAAATTACCCTTGAAATTCACTCTAATTTTTTCTATAATATTTTTTATAGTAGATCCGTATTGTTTTTATAGACGTCAAACATCGGTAAAATCAGGCAAGGCTTATGAAGGCAATGGTAACGACATCGGCAAATCCTCTTCATTTTGGACATATGTGTCTATATCAGGAAGCTGTGAAAATTTTTGGCGGAGAGAATGTTAGAATAGCTATAGGTAGGAATAGAAAAAAGGATATAGAATTTAACAGAATCATATACCATATGACGCCCTATGGGGTTAACTATGATGTAGCAGATAATATTACGCTGTCGGACTACTGTAGGAACAATGGTGTGGCCTATATAGTCAGGGGTATCAGAAATGCCGTTGATGCGGAGTATGAGCTGAAGCTGGACTTTATAAACAAAGAAATATACCCAAAAATCCAGACCATATTCTTTCCGACAAAGAATATATTCAGTAATATCTCTAGCAGCTCCATAGGTGAACTACTAAACTATGATAAGTTTGAAGTAGTGCAGAAATATATGAACGAAGATTCTATGTACCGGTTCTACAACCGAACTCCAGAGTTTGTTGTGTTTTTTGGTCGTTCCTCTATGGGCAAAACCCACTATCTCAGGAATACTCTGGAGCTTGGAGATAGCCTGATAGAGGTAGATAAAATTTTCTGGAAAATATTCGAAGAGTGCTTTGGCCATGAGGAAATGGTAAAAATTTCTGAGGAAAGCAAAAAGGTAATCTATAGTGGTGGGAAGCTTAGCTATCTTATAGCAAGATATTCCACCAACGAATTCTGGAGGCTGTTTTTTGGCTATATTCGCAAACATTTTTCAAAGAGGAAATTTTTTATAGATAGTCTGAGAATAGAGGAAGATGTTTTTCTCCTGGATTTTCCGGCCCTGGGAACTTATTGGCATAGTCTGGAGGCAAATCTGAGGGGGAAACTGTATCTTGTGAAACTAGAAACTAGTCGGGAAAATCGCCTGAAACTCGTAGAAAAATATAATTCCCAGGAGAGGATTAATTATTTAGACTCCAACTACCAAGAACCAGCCTACTTTGACATGTCCAGGATGATAGATGAATAGCTACAGATATGGCCGTTTTGCTGAATTTTTTATGGCTCTGGTGTTGCAGCTTATGGGTTATAGAATTCTACACAGAAGGTACAAAACTCCACTAGGAGAAATAGATCTTATAGCCAAAAAGAATGACAATATTGTCGCCTTTGAGGTTAAAGCCCGGAAGAAAGAAGAGCTCACAACGGAAATAGTCAGTAGACGACAACTTATCCGCATAGGAAATGCCATGAATATATTTCTGGCTCAGAATGAGGCCTATGTTGATTATAACATTTTGTTTGGCATAATTCTCTTCAAGAACATCTTCAATTTTAGAATCTTCGAAAGGATCGACTAGGTGAGCTCTAGGAACGCTATAATAACCACCGGAGGAACTGCAGGACACATATTCCCAGCGGCGTCCCTGGCTTCTCTGCTGAGGGAAAGGGGTTATAGCGTGCTGTTTATTGGAAATGAAAAAATGGAAGAGTATGTGGTCAAACTTGGTTTTAGCTATGCCGTGGTAGGCAGTGGCAAAAATCTAAGGAGCTTTAAGTCCTTTTTCAGTATCCTGAGAGGAGTTTGGCAAAGCTTCAGAATTATTAAAAAATTCAAGCCGGATATCCTGATTGGCTTCGGTAGCTATGTCACAGTCCCGGTTCTTCTGGCAGCAAGATTAACAAAAACACCTTTCTATCTTCATGAGCAAAATCTTTGTGTTGGAGACACCAATAGATTCTTCCTCAAATATGCAAAGCACATATTCACGTCCCTTCCGGAAATCTACGGAGTAGAGATAGACCACAGCAATAAAATATATTTTACCGGTAATCCAGTCCGAAGGGAGATCCAGGAGCTCCGGAATGCCCCAACCTATAGATGTCCAGGATCTGGTGAAACCCTAAATATTCTAATCACTGGAGGTAGTGGTGGTGCAAGTTTTCTGGTCACAGAGCTCCTGAAGGCATTCCATCTTCTAAAAAAAAAGACAAAAATGAGAATAAAGGTTTTTCATCAGGTTAAGAAGGACGAAGAACTGGAAATGGCCAAACGTTTTTACGACGATGAGATGATAGCGAGTGAAGTGAAACTATTTTTTAATGATATGCCTGAGAAAATGCTCCAGAGTCATCTGATTATCTGCAGGTCTGGAATGGGGACAGCCAGTGAACTAGCCATGGTCGGCCGACCGGCTATTTTTATTCCGTCTCCGAATGTAAAAAATAACCATCAGCTGCGCAATGCCAAATTCTTTGAGAGAAACGGAGCCTGCATAGTTGTAGAAGAAGCCGACTTCAGTCCCAAAGGTTTCGCATCCAATCTAGAATTTCTTGCTGCCAATGGAGAAAAACTGCTAGAACTTGCCACTAACATGAGAAAATTAGCTGTGGTGGATGCCGGAGAAAGAATCGTCAACTGTCTGGATAATGATCTGGAGCAACTGAACTAGCTATCTTCAGATGTTGATAAACTTAAATTTAATTATATTCTATTGACAATAACAGCAGAGAGCATCCGGAATGTCAGAGATAAAAAAGGACAGTATGCAGCTATTTACAGATTTAGTTGCGATCAGTAGAGGCAGAAAGAAGTTTTCTCTGGTTAGAACGGTACAGCTGACTCTCAGAGTCCTTCTCGGCTGTGTGTTTTTACCGGTATTCATTTTCTCTAGCATCATAGAAAATAGGAGTTTTCTCAAGATGTTGAAGGTAACAGCCTTTGTAGCTTACACAGCATTCATTACACTATGTCTATATACATTCCTTAGCAAAAACAAAATCCTGAAAAATCAGGAAAAGGTTGTTATAGAGCTAGACTACAGGGATAAAATGAAAGAATTCAAATAGATGAACGCCCCATGGACCCTGTAAAAACATTCATAGGCTACTTATGTACAGTAGAGGGACTCAGTGGGAACACTCTGGAGTCCTACAGAAGAGATTTGAATCTTCTCCAGGATTATCTTCGGGGAAAGTCAATAGCTATAGAAAGTGCCACCAGTAATGATCTCAACAATTTTTTGGCCAACACGTCGAGTAACCATAGTAGCAGATCCCTGAACAGATTCATATCGAGTATTAGGCATTTTTTCGATTTTCTCCAGACCGAGGGTGTAGTAAAAAATAATCCATCCGTGCTTCTGGAACACCGAAAGGAAGGAGTACGCCTTCCAAAATTTCTTAGCCAGAGAGAAGTGGGTTTTCTTCTGACCAAGACCGAAAAAATGAGAAATTCTGACTTTGGTCTGCAGTTTCACTGCATGCTGGTCCTACTATACGCTACCGGAATGCGTGTATCAGAACTAATTGGATTAAAATTGTCTTCTATAGAAAAAGAGTTTAATCTGAAAAATGACAGTTACAGAGTCAAAAACTATATTCACGTCTTCGGCAAGGGCAACAGAGAAAGAATTTTGCCTATCAATAAAATTGCTGTCAACAGTCTGACCGATTATATAACTCTGAGAGAAAGGCTATTAAACGGGCAACACTCGGAATATCTTTTCACAACCCGGATCAGATTTTCAAAAAAAGCGCGGGAAAAGGGTACTGTCTGTAGAATAGATCGGAAAGACGGGCATATGTCCAGACAGGTCTTCGGTCGACACCTGAAAGATCTGGCAAAGGCTATCGGAATGAATCTACACAGCCTATCGCCGCATGTGCTCAGACACTCTGTGGCAACCCATCTGATGCAGAATGGTGCGGATCTGAGAGTAATACAGGAGATATTGGGCCATGCGGACATAGCTACAACTCAGATCTATACACACCTTGGTAATAAAAAACTTGACAAAGTGCTAATGAAACTTCATCCAATGGCTAAAGGTGATGTTCTAGGTGATACAGCGGTGCATTCCATATAGCCCCAGTCTAGCTATAGAAAAAAGCTAGTATAGATTTTTCGCAAAAAACAAAAAATACTATTAACAAAAGATTCTTCATTTTTGCTGTGTTCAATCTATTGAATCCACATTCTTTTGGCTCAAAATTAATTTTTTAGTGGTCCGAGGCCAAAATAAATTTTAATGCATTTAAAAAACACTGAAAAATAGCCTCTTCGAATTCACATATAAAAGTTGCATTTTACGCATTATTATATTACAAATGCAGTCCACTAATGTTTATAGGTTGTGGATAACTAATAACAGTTAATAAAGATGTGCTATATGATTTTCGAAAGACTGCTAATGAGGCGAGAAAAAAATTTTAATGGTTGCTATTTACTTTTGAAAAAAAATGGTGTATAAATATCGGTGCTGATAATATGTTTTTCCCCAGAGGGTGCAAACTCTCCATCGGAAAAAGAGGAAACTGTTATTAATATCTTTTTAAATAGGAAGAAACAATGAAACTAGAATTTATTATAAAGAATCTCGTACACAGCAACAAAATTAAAACCCAGTACGAGCTAACGGAAGTTCTATCGAAGAAAGGCTTTACGACCACGCAGTCAAACATATCCAGAATACTGAAGAAGTTGAATGCAGTGAAGATTGTCGACGAAAACAAAGACATGTACTACATAATACACAACAAACCTATAGAAATAGGGAGTTGGGCTAAGAATATGGTCACTGTTATCGAACACAACAATCAGAATGTGGTTATAAAAACTTACAATAGGGCTGCAGATTTGATAAGCCAGATAATAGACGAGAGAAACGTTAAGAACGTTCTGGCCACCCTATCAGGAAACGGTGTTGTTCTGGTCGTGCCCGAGGATGTTGTACAGATAGAGGAATTAGTCCAAAATCTGAAAGATATGTTTATGATGGGCTCCGACAAATAAAATATATTATCCCTCTCTAGAGGGGAGGAGGAGCTTGGGATAGGCTCCATAGACACTAGGCGTTCTAGCCGGAGATGTTCTTCATGGACGAATCCAGGCTGGTTGTTGTGTTTGTGTTTTTTTGTTTTTCTGGGACAGGTTGGGAACTGCCTTTTCCTGATTCCTGAGTTGATCCCAGAGCCGATTCGGTACTTTGTTGGAAATTATGAGACGGAGGCGTATTTGCGAGTTGCACTAGAGAGCTGTGGTGACCAGAAGTGGTGGCTGTGCTTTGTCGAGAAGTTTCTGTGAGATAGGAAATAGTTACTATGGTTACTGGCTAGATCGGGGAGAGATTTATTGTAAATAAATATCACCATCCTCGTCCCCCTGTTCTTTTAACCTCAACGAGCCTGAAGGGGAGAGAGCTTTGGAATTCCTTCATCGGCGAGAGCTCCGGATTTGGCTAACAACCCTATTATCATCAGGATTATGCACGTGCCACTGATGTGCTGGAACATTCACCTTATTCCGAGTATCCCATAGAGGACTCTAGAAGTACCTCGAAATAGGTCTACAGTTGTTAGACCTATTTCGATAGGATGCATGGTCTGTCAATGTCCCTCGGTTCAATTCGGTATCCAATGGATAATTAGGAGATATTTTTAACCCGTGTTCAAACACGATAATATGAAGAATCTAGGCAGACCTTTTGTAAATACAACCACAGGCTCATCCTGACATTTTACCATTTGCTGATATTCTCATGACAAAAAATTAACAAAGGCTATCAAGTCCTCCCTACAAATTCCAAACTAAACTTAAAAAAACAGGTGAATTGTACTTAGGAATGTATAAACCTAGACCACTGATACTAAATTCATGGAGAAAGTGGAACATGGCAGGTAGAGATTGTATGTCTGGATGGGTTGGTAGTATTAAACGGTGGCTATCGTAAATTGAAAGAAATATCAGATTTTAAAATATTTAACAAAAAACTATCTGATATGAAATCATCTGGGCTATAGTCTCTAAACTCTATTCGGGTGTCTGTTTCTATAGTTTCCGGAAGATTTGAATTATGCAGCAGAAAATCAGAGAAAATAATGCTGCCAAATAGTTCTATGAATTTAAATTTAACCCCAACTTTGCTTTTTATTTTTACATCAACTATCTCATCAGCATACTCGGCGGTGTGGCCACATATCAAGTAAAAATAAGATTTATTACAAGGTAGTTGGGGTTAGATTGGATATGGTACTTATTAGTACAGACTATCATCATTGCTTTTATCCGTGAGCTGGCTACCCTTGTGCAATATCTAACCATATGGTCTATGAAGCGTGTATTTGCAATAATACTAATTTCTTTGGCTCTGATTTCCTGCTCTTCAAGATTCACAGAGAATGACGATCTGTCTACCCCGCCATTTTTGAGAAAAACTAGAGTTGATTCTGGCAAAAAATAATAGCCAAACAGTGAAAATAACTGTATTCACACTATTCCCAGAAATGGTGGTCAGTTTCTGTTCCATGTCTCTGCTGGGAAAAGGCCTAAAAAGAGATATCTGGAGTCTAAAGGTCATCAATATAAGAGACTATTCGTATGACAAACACGGGAGAGTTGATGATAGCCCCTTCGGTGGCGGAAAAGGAATGATCATAAGGGCAGATGTTCTAGGTAGAGCCTTGGAGGATAGTGCACTTGATAACAAAACCAAAATCTATTACATGAGCCCAAGAGGCAAACTGCTAGACCAACAAATGCTGTCGGAAATGGCAAAACTTGATGAAATAGCTCTGGTCTGCGGGAGGTATGAGGGTATAGACCAGAGAGTTATCGATGAATATGGGATCGAAGAAATATCAATCGGAGATTTTGTTCTGATGGGAGGAGAACTACCAGCTCTGGCTCTTATAGAGGGTGTGGTGCGCTATAGAAATGATCTAATCGAGGCCGAGTCTATAGAGGAGGACAGCTTTGGTGCCGCCAGGGCCAATAGATACAGGAATCTTCTAGAATACCCACTCTACACAGGACCACAGAGTTGGAAGGGTAGGAAAGTGCCAGCAGTTCTCCTTTCCGGAAATCACAGAGAAGTAGAAAAATGGAAATTTGAACAGGCTAAAGCTATAACTAGAGAAAGGCGCCCTGATCTATACAAAAAACATCTGGAGGAATTTCCTAAGTAAATTTTGCGCATAGCCAGAGTTCTCAATCAAATTTTCGCACCCAATCGTCTCTCTGCCATGCCTTATCCAAATTCCCTCCTGGGGATGGCAGCATAGTGAGGTCCTGGTGAAATACCTTTTTATTCTTACACCAGATGGCCCTTTGTATACGTGCTGGGACTCATAGATCATTATGTCCCTGCGCTTTCTAGTGATCTCGGTGGATGACAACGGCCTCAGATAGTTTTTAAAGCCATAGCTGTCGATAAAGGCTGACAGTTCTCGTAATCGTCTGAATCTGTCAAGTATTTTGTGCCCATAGGGTAGATCCTCATATAAAATAAAGCTGCTCTGGGGCTGTTCTTTCATCATCAGAGTACAAGCCTCAAAAACCTGCATATGATTCAGGTGTCTGCCCAGAGCCAAGGGGAAAAATATGTGACAGTTTTCGGAAAAGTCGATATGTTTCGAAATTCTATTCTTTAGATAGCTCACAAATTGACCATTCTCCAGTTCTTTACCAGCATATTCCGGAAGGTTACAATTTATTTGCTCTATCTCATGCCCGTCGCAAAATTCCTTGTCTTCCGCCTGTCTTATTTTTGAGACCACTTCTTCTCTGAAAGCCACCTCTCTATTTGTCATCGACATCCGGCGAATATAGTCACTGATGGTAAAGACATTTATGATGACCTTTCTATGGCCAGCCAAGCTTCCAACTAGGCCACCAAGCGAGAAACATATGTCGTCAAAATGCGGAGAAATAAAAATATACACTTTTAAGAAAGTCAAAATTTATTTATAGAGCTACCCACGACCCAACCTAACTCCTTCCATGTCCAGCAGCATTTTCTTTATGGCAACACCCCCGGAATAGCCTCCAATACCTCCATTCGAATATATCACTCTGTGACAGGGGATAAACACTGCAATTGGATTTCTTCCGCAGGCCGTAGCCACAGCCCTTGTAGCCCTTGGATTTCCTACGATTAGCGCCAGTTGTCTATAGCTCACACTTTGCCCAAATGGTATTTTCAGTAGTGCTGCCCAGACTTTGCTCTGGAATGGACTTCCTTCGGGACCTAGGCCTAGGTCAAAACTCCTTCTGTTTCCCTCTAAGTATTCCATCAGCTGTTCCAGTGCCTTTCTGATAACTTTTGTCTCTGCCACCGGAAAGTTACCCTCCGCACTGTCTGGAGAATTCAGCTCCAGACCCACCACGGTATCTCCCTGGGCTCTGATGGTCACCTTTCCAATTTTGGTGCTGTAGGTACTCCGGAAGCCATCGAACCCAATTTTATCCACAACTGCACGTCTCTGTACCTTAAAATCATCAAGATTACTCATTTCCTTTGGCACGCTACAAATCGATGGTTCAGTGTTTCACCAAAACCCTAAGGATAGGAAACACATCATTCTCTATTTTCGAAGATAGTACTTTATTTTTGAAAGTTCAACACCCCCATGATTTACCGGGCTTTGCCTACTAATCATTTATATCATCTAAGCCGTTTCCTCTTCTAATTTAGTGGTTCTACATATTTTTTGATGTCTCACCTGGATTAAACTATTGTGTATTCGCTGTAGCCACAG
>JAIRWJ010000019.1 GCA_031269065.1 Rickettsiales bacterium | reverse complement strand
ATTCATCATAACCGTTTTGCCGGCACCAGTTGGTCCTATTATCATCGTATGGCCAACATCACGCACATGAAAACTAAAAAAATAGGGTGTGCCAGAAACCGTGTTTAGAACCGTGCAGGCATCTCCCCAATGATTGCCAACTCTCTTGCCGGACGGGTAATTATGGAATGAAGCAAAGCTAGCAAGATTAAGTGTGTTTATAGTGGATTTACGAACTATATATTTAAGATTGCCTGGCAGCTGCGACCAGAAACAGGCCTCCATATTCAGTCTCTCTCGAACCGCCGTTATGCCAACATTTGAAAATTCAACTATAGCCATGGATATAGAATTTTCTACAGATTTTAGAGTATCTTCAAAACAGCAGAGACTCAAATGGTGACTGCCAAAGGCAAATTTTCCACTCATGGCTGAATCAAGGGCCTCGTCAATTTCCCTGATCTGGGACACAGCCACATCCTCGGACTGTATCATGCGTCTCTGTTGGAGCTGCATGCTGCTAATGGCCATCATTCTGTTGGTGTAGGTGTAGGACTGGGTTATTATAAACTCAAAGGGCATTTGGAGAAACCCGTCCAATATACCGGCATTAGTAGATGGTCTATATTCCTTCACAGAGGCTATAGCACCGAATTTAGAGCCATTCGGTCCCAGCGACTCGAAAATCTTTGAGCTAAAATACAGCCGGTTGACCATAAGATAATGGTCTAGCGTTATGGGAGACAGCCTATAGTCTTGGATCTGGCCACAGTTAACTATGACTCCCAGAAATTTCAGAATCTCAGAGTAGACTCCGTCGGGGGCCTCTCGAAGGGATAACAGCTCAGGGCCATAGTTCGAAAAACCATTCAGAACCCTTTCGGTTATTTCATCAATTTCAGCCACTGCGTCCTTGAATATTTTGGCCTTAGCGTTCTTATCGGCCTTACTACGTAGCTTGCTAATTATACTTCCTATTTTTGCTATGCCGGCGGTATCCTCTTTTCTAACTATACTTATGTAGTGCTCATTTACAAAAGATCTATCTCCGCTATGTCTATCCTTCCATTCTTTGTTCAGCCTCTTAGCAAAAACATTAGTGTAAGTTCCTCCCGGATAAGCTTCCTCCTTTCTTCTTATAGTATGAAACCAGAGTGCAAAAGTACCTGAGGCCATTCCTTTCAAAAGGTTATTTCTGGCACCCTTTTTTATATCTATGTCATCATCATCAGCGGTTTCAAAGGAAAAACCCTTTATTTTTATAACCTTTAGTAGACTGTTATCCTTTAGCAGAATCGTATCCTCGTTGCAGTGTAGATAATAGGGTATGTAGTCGGCAGCGGTCCGTTCCTTAGATAAGTGATCCTGCTTTGGAGCCATATGAGAGCTAAAATTATACATATCTATTGCCAAATTTTAAAATTTTCGGTGCCAACCAACTAGTAAACATCATAGGAATTAACACCTCCGTGAAACGTTTTGTTAGGACATACACTGAAGTTACTGGTTTTCATTATAAGCAACTCCAGCATCAGTGGCTCCTTTAGGCATATGAAATAGGCTGCACAATGCAAACTTGGCATCATCACTAGTAAATATATGAAATTACTAGTTATTATAAAAGCCATTATAGATCCTAGCGCCTCTATTGCAGCATAGACATAGGTTACTCCCAATATCATGCTTGGTCTAGTTAAGCCTAAAAACAATGGATCTGCCTCTATCCTTCCGCCAGCCATGGACTCAGTATAGTGTTATATGGACGACACTATAGTACTTCAAACAAAAATCAAGATAATTATCTATAACAAAAGAAATTAACTTCTACAATATAATTGTTTTTATTAAATTTTTTCGCATCAAATCGATCATTTTTTCATCAAAGTAGTATCCACAGCCAAAAACATCAGGAAATAAATGAAGATTTCAATTTTCTTCCCTAGCTATTGCCTTTTATTTATTTGGTGTCTAATCTCTCCCCCCAGATTACTAACCCTTTTTAAGGATAACATGAAAAAGAACTTTAGATTATTGGCTGTTATGGGGGCGCTGATGGTGTCCGCGATGGGTGCAAGGGCCGGCCTCGAGGGAAACCTGGTTACTCTAAGTGGTAGCTCTGAATCCATTAACTTTAGCGGGACAGCTAGTCCCTATGGTGCAGGCCTAGGTCTGGGCTATGGTTACGCTCTTAATTTTAACAACTTCCTGGTAGTGCCTGAGGCATCCTTTGGCTACACGCTGAACAACTACAAAGATGCTGATGAGGCTGGTGGAGATTTGGCTGGAATTGGACAAGTGTCCTTCAGGACAGTGCTGGGAGTCGGCTATGACTTCGGTAAGGGAGCTATTCTGTTTAACATCGGTGCTGGTTTTGGCATTAGGGATAAAGTTAAATATCTAAGTGCAGGCGATGAAAAAAAAGCACTCCTCTCTATGTTTGGTTTGACCTACGGAGCATCGTTCCTGATGCCTCTTGATAAATGTGCTAATCTGAGACTGGGTATAGATGTAACCCATATTGGAATTACAAAGGATCTCAAGGATGCAACGGCGGCTGATCTTGTTGGCGGCGCTGATACAGGTGCGCTTGCTAAAATTAAAGGGGCAGATAGGACAAAGACCATCAGATCCTACGCTAGTCTGACCTTTAACTTCTAAAATTGACTAGGTTTTTTCCTAGCCGGTCTTATGTTTTGGTACAGGGCGTCTCCTAAGGGGACGCCCTGGTTGTTTTACCACCGGCTGCCCCCTCCTGGTTGTATGTTTTTGTGACCATCCTCTGGGTTTCTTGGATCCAAATAGGAATTCAGCCAAATTAATTTTCAAGTCCAGTTGCTCCTCTCGCCAATCACTCACCCGTAGAAAACAAAAGTAATGCCACAAAGGCATTGACAACATGTGTGGAAAAGTGTAGTATAGGATACTCTCCATTCATATTAAAATACAGAAATGTCTAATAATGATAAACTAATAGGAATCTTTCTACTTTGTCTTATCCCGATGCTTACTCTCCAGGCTAAATCGAAAGGATATTTAGGGATAGCTAGTGTGAGCAGAGATGCTAATAGTACTAATATTACATTTTCAGACAACAGACCATCCCGCGAGGTAGTTCGAAGCAATAAAACTACATCGTTTGGCGTGTCTGTTCTGCATTCTGCTGGAAATTTTCTAGGTTTTCTCTATTCTACCTTTTCTGGTAAACCTATATCAAGAAACTATAGCGAGTCAGATAGGGAGTTTTACTATAATTTACCCACTAGTGTGAGTACAAGTATGACTGTAGCAGTCGTAGGACTGGCTGCTGGTAGTGTAATTAGTGAAATGGTATTAGACAGAATAGGATTTCCTGTAACTGCCTTAAATATATTTACTATGTCTGCAACTGTGGTAGGGATAGCTGGACTTACACATACCATTTACAAATTATTGTACACAGAAGCAGAACAGGGAATCAATATTCGACCAGATGGAGTTACAAGGTTTGGGTATTTTAAATCTAAATTAGGAAAAGAAAGATTAGAAGGAGAAGGAACAATTCTATGGCCAAATGGAATCGGCTACGAAGGATTATTTGAAAACGATTTGATAAAAAACAATCCAAACGGGAAGCTGATTCTTTTCCCAGAGGAAAATGAATACAATGTAGAATTTTCAAATACTAGAATTCCAGAAAAAGAAAATGAGAAGCATACTTTCACCAATGTACACTACTTCAAAAATACTAGCTACAACAGAGTAAATAAATTACTCAGGTTTGCCGATGGAGATGTCTTCAGAGGGATTCCCAATGAAAATACTGAAGGAATTTATATACCTATGAATGGTACCGTAGTCAGAGCTACTCTCAGAGATGTTCTTTTGAGAAAAAAAGTAGATGAAAAGAAAGCTTTGGCTACTAAGATTGACTCCGATGAGCCAATCTGTGAAGGAACGGTAGATTGTGGAGACCCAGATCATCCGGGAAATGTCGATTAGAAAATTCAAAAAAGTCCAAAAAGAAAAGTATCGCCACAAATAAATAAAAGACATTGACAAAGACCTCAGAGTGGTGTAATATGCAAGTTATATATTTATATCGTAGTTAAAAAATGTCTAATAATAAATTAAAGGGAATTTTTCTATCTTGTCTAATTTTAGTGTTTACACCACAGGCCAAATCAAAGGGATATTTGGGTATAGCCAGTGTGAGTAGAGGTGCTAATAGTACCAATATTACATTCTCCGACAACAGACCATCCCGCGAGATAGTGCGGGGCGGGGCTGCGTCATTCGGTATGTCTGCTATGCGCCTTGCTAGAAATACTATGAGTCTTGCCTATTCTATCTTTTCTGGTAAACCTACATTGATAAACCACAGCGGGCCAGGCGTTGGCGATGGAATGCTCTGCTATAATTTATCCGCCGGCAACAGGGCCAGTATGGTTGTGGTGACCATGGGATTGGTCGGTATTGTGGCGGGATTAGCACTCAATGCAATGGGATTTCCTAACTGGATAGTCATGCCTGTGGCCGTGATGGATGTGGCTGGGATCGTATATTCTACGTATAAATCGTATACAAAAGCAGAACAGGGGATCGATATTCGACCAGATGGGGTTACGAAGTTTGGATGTTTTAAATCTAAATTCAGAAAAATAGGACTAGAAGGTGAAGGAACAATTCTGTGGCCAAATGGAGTTGGCTACGAAGGAATATTTGAAAACGATTTGATAAAAAACAATCCAAACGGGAAGCTGATTCTTTTCCCAGAGAAAAATAAATACAATGTAGAATTTCCAGATACTAGAATTCCAGGAAAAGAAAATGAGAAGCATACTTTCACCAATGTACACTACTTCAAAAACACTAGCTACAACAGAGTAAATAAATTACTCAGGTTTGCCGATGGAGATGTCTTCAGAGGGATTCCCTATGGAAATATTGAGGGAATCTATATACCCATAAATGGTACCGCCGTAGTTGGAGTTACATTTAGAGATGTTCTTTCAGGAAAAACGAAGAAAGCTTCTGGTACCGAGATTGAGTTTGGTGAGCCAATCTATGAAGAAACGATAAACTGTGAGGACCCGGATGGTCAAATACAAAAACTTCAGAAAAACTGACAGAAGAAGGTATAGATAATGACTAAAGTTACTCCTATGGTGCTGGAATCTAGTAATCGGTCGGATTTGTTTATTTGTTAGAAGGTTTATTTTGGTTTATGCTGTGAGTCCAGACTCTCCTTAGAATCTCTTTAGATCTCCTGCAAATATCACAGGAACTGAGGATTGCCAGGAGTTATAGAGCGTAGAGGTGGAGCATATTTTATAATACATACTGGGCATCCTGTAAGTATCGCAAAAACTCGCAACTACTTCGCTGTCCTGGTGCCCGTTTGCCCCTATTTGATAAAATACTGCAGTCAGGCTATTAGGATATGCAAGATAAATAATATTTTTATTGACTATTTACTCAAACTGAATTATTATAGTGGAGAATGTGGGTACAATTTACAGGGCGAATAGACCTGAGGGAACGACATGTATATCTCAACAACTATAGGAAGAAAATTAAAGAGCGCGTTCTTCCGGGTTGTGGATGGGATAAAGGTGGGTTTGGTGTGTGGTTCTATGCACCTCTCGGGGATTGGCTGACTGACCCAGGCTTATTAACTAATATAGGAAGTTACTATGTATGGTCGTGTAACAGAAGAACTCAAAGACAAAATAATCAAATTAGTCAGGAGCTCACCCAATGGCAAAATACCGCTTACGGAGGAAGATATTGCTAGGCTAAATCCCATTTGTATCGGAAATGGAGTGTCCGGTTCAGTATGGTCTATATACAGTTCAAGGTTAGGCAAAAATATTGTTGTTAAGGAAATTAACCCAAAAGGAGTTGTCGACGACAGTGCCAAAGAAATCTTTAAGAGAGGTGAACTCTTATATTTTGAACACTGCAAGAAGGTCAATTCCCCTTTTCTTGCGAAAACCTACTATGCCCAGGGAGACTTGGTAATAATGGAGTATTGCGAAGGAAAAGATCTAGGAAAACTAATTAAGGAAGAACCAAAAGAAGCAAAAGATGCTGCTATTGGGGTCCTTTACTGTGTCATATCCGGTCTAGCAGAACTCCATGGATATGGTCTTGCTCACAGAGATATAAAGCCAGGCAATATTATATACGATAGCAAAACAGATAGGTTTAAAATTATTGACTTCGGTTCTATGAGAAAGTTTTCAAAACAAGATGATGCCGATTATTTTAATGGATGCACACTATGGTACATTCCGCCAGAAGAATTCGAAGAACATAATAGTAGCTTTACTTACAGAGGAGCTGATATGTGGGCTGCGGGTCTTACAATACTAGGAGTATTGTTGGGGAAAGATGCCGAGGATATACTTAGTGATTTCTTTGGCGAAAAACTTAATCTGTTTAGTTATGCCGCGAATTTTGCTAAAACTATTACATCAGAACCTGAAAAATGGAAAACCTTTCTGGAGAATTGTCTTAGTGGTATAAAACCATCTCTGGGAGAAAATTTCCAATTTTTTAGTGAGTTGCTATTTGGAATGCTTGAACCCAACTGCCAAAAGAGGTGGGATGCTAATAGAGCGCTTGAGCTGGTTAGAAGGATTGTTCCTCCTGAGGCGTTGGGACAACAGCAACCACAGTTGCAAAATCAGTATCTAATGAGTAATAATAATCAGTCAGCATCGATATCCTCACCGCCATATCAGCAGCAAATGCAGGATCAAATGAACTATAATCAGTTCCCACAGATGGATTTTTTGCAACCACAGCAGCAGTTTAATCCATCGCCATCGTACCCGCAGGCAGGGAATTTTGGATTGCCACAGCAACAGATGCAGAGTCCGATGAACTATGATCAGTTCTCACCTTTTCAGCAACAGAATCAGGTGCAACCATGGCAGCAAAATCAGGGTCCAATGAATTATAATCAGTCACCACCCTACCAGCAGCAACAAATGCAGGGCTATGATCAGCTATCACCAATGTCCTCACCGCCATATCAGCAGCAACAAATGCAAAGTCCGCTGAATCAGACACCAATGTTCTCACAACCCCCTCAGCAGCAGCTAGCAAATTTTGGCCAACTACAGCAAACGCAGAGTCAGGTATCAGCGTCCTATCCCTTACACTATGACATATCTACGATAAGCCAATTACCCCCCGCGATAAATTTCGATGATGAAGATGATGGGACCGAGAAGAAGAAAAAGGAAAGTCAGGATCTGACAGTCCGGACACCGGTATCCTTGCAAACCCATCAGCTGCCAACATCAAGTTCTTTCTTTACGGAAGAAGTTGTTATTACACCAAAGAATTATCCAATGCCATCACAAGAACAGGAGCGTAAGTTGTTTTTCAGATCAACGGTGGATAAAGAGGAGGGAATAAAACAAACGGGAAAAGCTGGTTGGAAAATAGAGAAAATTCTCAGCAATGGAGATTACGAGTATAGAGGCTCTATAGAAGTAATTGACAACAATTTGGGTTCTCTTGTACCTCCTTTTCCAAAAGAACTTTGTGGAAATGGGCCGACAACCTGTGAGTGTAGTTTTACATATGAACCGAGAGGGGATAGGATAGTATCCATTAATGATATAAAAAGGATAAATTGGGGAAATGGGGTGACATTTACTGGTGGAGCTATTTGTTATATTAACTCAGATAAGGAAGCTAGATTTACCCTAGTAAATGGAACTCTAACTAGCGCAGATGGGAATTTAAACTACCGTGGGCAATTTGGCAATAATGGTAAACCCATAAAAAAAGGGGTAATTGAAAAGAAGTTAAAAAACGGTTCCATACATGAGAGTGAGTGTATGAACGGTAGTCCTCTGAATAATGGAAAGGAAATGATCGTATTTCCCGGCAAATATAGATATATATGTAAATTTTCCAATGGTATCGAAACTAGAGGATCTAGGTTTAGAGGGTGGGTGGCCCGTATCAAATATTGTATATCTAGGCTTTTTTGTCTGCAATCCATATTCGCCAGAAATGAAATTGAAAATAGAACAAAAAGAATCGAGAAGGAGAAATGTCACGTAAAATAAACTAGCTTGAAATACTTTAGAGTTTCAATTAGAAGGGGCGTTATTGGCTCAATGTTTTTTGTGTCAAATATTATGAAGTCGTACAATTGAAAATATTACCTGTTGATTTTATTAATTGACTGAATATACTTTTTATTATGATAATTTACGGATTGTTATGAAATTTGTGCGCATAATATTAATCATCGTTCTAATGGGCCTGTGCTTTGTCGTTGGTGTTGGGTATGAGCGCCTAGCAGGTAATAATGTTGTTCCACCATTTCCTCTGGATATAGGTAATAAGGGGGCAGCTAAAGAATCTTCGAATGAACTTAAAGAAGATAACCTGAACGAGGCGGGGGTTCTTGATGGAGAATTACCAGCTGTAGTTGAGGAAGAAAGGATCGAATCTGACAATAGGGAGAGTGATAATACTGGACTAATCAATGAAGTTCCGATCCCTTTGGCACCGGAGGAGAATTCCGAAGTCGATCTGATAAATAGTTCAGAGGACCAGTTTATAGAGAATGTGGATTTTATTGGTGAAAATAGGGATATAGACGGTATTGAATTTATCCCAGATGCCGAGACTAGTGTCTCGGATCAGGGTATTGCTGTGGAAATTCCTAAAAATGATTTGGCTAGTGATACTAACGGTTTGGCGGTTCCTTCGGTTACAGATGCTGTGCCGGATCAACAACAGCCTATCGAACAGAAGCAATCTGAACAACCTGCCAATCCGGTTAGCCCAGATAAGGTAATTAAAAAGAGAAAAAGCAGTGAAAAAATGGACGAAAAACAAAAACAACCTAGTAAGAAAAAATAGGATTGAACTAAACAGAAGGGGAGATCTGTTCTGGTCGTTGGAACTAGTGATAAACGGAACAGCTAGTTGGATAGAATATTTCCACATATATTCTGTTTTGTAACGGGACGCTATGCAGGACACCATATTTGCTCCACTGACCATTAGAGGTAGGTGTAGCATCTACGTTTTGAGAATATCGGGGGAGAAAACATCTCTCTGTTTGGAAAAGCTTGGAGTTAAAAAAAAACTTGAACACCGGGTGGCAACGGTATGCCTGCTGAAGGATCGGAATGGACTGGATTTGGATGAGGCTCTCTCCGTGTTTTTTCGGGGGCCCAACAGTTTTACCGGAGAAGATGTATGTGAGATAAATCTGCACTGTTCGAGCCCTATAATAGGGGAGGTGATATATATACTAAATACTCTAGACGGAGTCAGACTTGCGGAGAATGGCGAATTTTCGAAGAGAGCGTTTCTGAACGGAAAGTTTGATCTATTGCAGGCTGAGGCTATAGCCGATCTTGTAGACGCCAAGACAGAGCTACAGCATAGAAAGGCTATGGAACAGCTGAGAGGGAAGAATTCTGTAATTTTCGAGGAACTGAGGGCGGATATGGTGGATATTTCTAGTAATCTCGAGGTATTTTTGGATTTCCCCGAGGATGATGTTGGATTTGATACTCTAAAGGAGAGCAAGACTGGGATAGCGAGTCTGATTGGCAAATTAGAGAGTATGTTGGACGATAATAATGTAGGGTTAAAAATAAAAAATGGAATAAATATTTCTATAGTCGGTAAGGTGAATACCGGAAAATCTAGTCTGATGAATTTTCTAGCTGGAGATGATGTGGCCATTGTTTCGGATATAGCTGGAACCACAAGGGATGTGTTAGAGATGTCTAGGGAAATTGCTGGAATTCCGGTTAGATTTTCTGATACAGCTGGTCTTCGGGAGACAACGGATGAAATTGAGACTGAGGGTATTCGAAGAGCCCTGCTGAATGCTGAAAATGCTGACTTTCGCATACTAGTACTAGAGCCCGGATACCCGGAGACTGACCCTCGAATCGCTTCTTTGGTAGATGAAAATACTATAGTCGTTCTCAACAAAATAGACCTGCCAGAGGATGATTCAAAAAATCAGAAAAAGCTGGCGCTGACGAGATCCAAATATCCAAACATGGTAGAAATATCGCTAAAATATAACAAAAACACTGAAGAGCTGTTGGAGAGATTGGAACAACTGATCTATAGAAATGTGACACAATTTGCAAACACAAACATTACACAGGAAAGACATAGAAAAGAATTGAGGGGGGCTCTAGATGATCTGAAAAAAATAGACCTAGATATCCTACCTCTGGAAATTGCGTTGGAATATATTCGCCATGCCAGTCTTTGTCTTGGAAGAATAACCGGAAGAATAGATATTGACGAAATACTGGATAGTATTTTCGAAAAATTCTGTATTGGAAAGTAGTCTAGGTATGCTATCTCTGGGCCTCAGATAATATTAACAGTCTTTATATAATTAATTTTTAATTAGTTTCCTCCCTAAAAGAAAAATAAAAAGTAAAAATTATTGAATAAATCCACATTTTGTTGATTTTATGGTATCTGTTGAAGTTTTAAATTTTTCGTTCTACAATCACCGGTGGTTAATGCGGGGTAGAGCAGCTCGGTAGCTTGCCAGGCTCATAATCTGGAGGTCGTAGGTTCAAATCCTGCCCCCGCAACCAGAGTCTGCGGCGTGGTTAGCCACTGTTTAGCAAAAAACAACCCCTTCTCGATGAAATTGAACCTAGAAGAGACACAGCGTCGATCGCTGGCCTGGGAATCACTAACTCTCGAATAGTGTTGGATTTTCCCGATGAGAATTTCGGAGAGCTACTCGGCATAGTCTATGTCCTGCAGAAAAAATACAAAGGAAACGTTACTTGATGCGAGAGAAATAGATCCAAAGTCGGTTCCTGTAAATTTCCTCATACTTATCAGAGGAACTCCACTGGAGAATGCGGATCTGTCAATTTGACCCCAGAGTATTGCATCAAAGTCCTATGTCTGGCTAGGTTGCTGGTACCTAAAGCTAACATCGGGTGCGCTGCTGGCAGAGAGATCTATCTGGGAGAAAAACAAAATCTTATGTTCTATGCTGTGGATTCGATATTCGCCGCAGGGTACCTCACGACAGGCGGCCAGAGCATAAAAGAAGTCATCGAACTGATAAGGAACGCAGGCTTCGAATACGAAATAGAATAGGCCACGAATGCCAAAAAACGGTACCGATAGATAGAGAACACATCATCACATACGGTTGACCGTCTCTATGCCCAGAAGGTCCAGGCATTTTTTGATGTACTGGGCTGTGAGTTTGAGTAGAGATATTTTTGATTTCCGGTAACCCTCGTCGGCTTCGTTATTTATGCTGCAGTTCGCATAGAAACCGTTAAATTTCTTTGCCATCCGGTAGACATATTCGGCTACCACATTCGGTGCCTTCCGGGCCTGGGCCTGTTTGATTACCGTTGTAAATTTTGTGAATTCCAGCAGAAGAGATCTTTCCTCTTCACCACCAATCCGGTCGATGGCATAGTCCGTCATATTGTAATTATCCAGAATGGAGCTAATTCTAACCAGACTGTAGAGTATATAGGCGCCAGTTTTCCCCTCGTAGTTGGTAAACTGGTCGAAGTCGAATACATAGTTTGACTCCCGATAGTTTATCAGGTCTGCGAACTTCAGACAGGCAATAGCTATATTTTTTACATCCTCCTCGCTGCCTTGGGAAGTTTTTTCTCTTATTCTAGTTTGAGTCTCGTTGACCAGATCTCTGAGCTTTACTGTATCGCCGGACCGAGTTTTGAAGGGTTTGCCATCGGCTCCGTTCATAGTACCAAAGGGACAGTGTTCTGCCACATGCCTCTCATTGAGAAGACCTATTTTCCCGCAGGCAAGAAACACCTGTTTGAAATGCAGAGCCTGTCTAGCGTCAACCACATAGAGGATCAGACTTGGGTTAAATTTCTGTAGCCTATCCAGAATTGTAGCTATATCGCTGCTAGCATACATCACAGCCCCATCACTCTTTTCTATGATCACCGGTGGTATATCTGGATCTAGCGAGCTCAGGTCTATGATCCTCGCGCCATTGGACACAGTTATTATGCCATTTAGAGTCAGATTCCTTATCATCTGTACTATTAATTCATGGACAGAGCTCTCTCCGTTCCAGAGATCGAAGTGTGCTCCGAACACATCCACAGCCAATTCCTTCAGGTTCCCGATGGATATTCGGTTAAAATGCTCCCAGAGAATTCTGTAGGGTTTAAATCCATCTTGAAGCATTTTTGTTGCCCGATGCACCTCCGCTTCGAAATCGGGATCCTCTTTGGCTCTGGCTGTAGCCATTCTATATATTTCTGTCAGCTCTTCGGCGTTGGTTTCCAGATCATCGATTTTGTCACTGTCAAAACCGGCGGTGAAGCATTTCAGATTAGGATATTTCAATTTTATTCCCTGGATAACCATACCCATATTAGTTCCCCAGTCGCCCTGGTGTACATCGCTGATTACCCGGTCTCCACAAAATTCATATATTCTTCTGATACTTTCTCCGATCACCGTCGACCTCAGGTGGCCCACGTGAGGTTCCTTGGCTATGTTATAGCCACCAAAGTCTATGACCACTGTTTTTCCTGGAGAATTACTTTGGAAACCGCAGCTTGGGTCACCCAGAGTTCCGTTTGCTAGCTTCAGCAGCACTTCGTCTCGGAGAGACACGTTTATAAATCCTGGTCCATCAATAGAAATGTTTCTGAACAGTTCGCTCTCTCTAAGCTCTCCAACTATAGTTTCGGCCACCTCTCGGGGAGATCTTTTGAACTTCTTAGCGAGAGCCATAGCAGAATTTGTTTGGAAGTCGCCTATGTCAGGTCGGTCAGAATGTTGGAACATTGCCAAATCCACTTCGTAGCCCAGTACACTAAAAACTTTCCTCAATTCTTCGTTCAGAAGATCCACCATATCCATAGGCACTAAAATTAGGCAATAATGAATCGCATTGTAGCATATGATTGCTATAAATCAACGTACCATCTGCGTAATTGTATAGGTTCATAGTATTCCGGACAAACTCACCTCCTTCTGTAGTAGATAAGTCTCCATTGGAGTCGTGGACATATCTATTGCCTTTTCCAGTACAACCCCCACAAGGTCCGCTAGGCCATGGCTCGGTAATCCGAAGAAATGGCCCTTATAGACCGGTATTCAGGTGTTATTCTATGTATTTAGTAAGCATATACAACCCCACCAATGGTTACCCCGGATTCTTGCACAAACACTGGCATAATATCCTGCTGTTTGAGATTAGTCAGAGTAGAGGAATCATCGTCAAACATAACAAAGGCTATATTTTTTGTATCGATACCATATTTTTCTCTCAATTCTCTTTCGACCGTTTTTCTGGAATCGTAACATTTTTTCGTACTTATCTCAAAAAAATGTTCCGATATCTTTGGCCTGCGCTTAAACAGGGATATTATTGGAATCAAGGGTCTAGTGCTCAGATCCACAGGTAATATACCATTTATATCCGTTTCCCCGGCTATGATAGGAATTTTTGGATCCAGGGTTGTACCCAGCTCGGCCAAACGCTCTCTTATGGTTTCTTCCAGCTTCATATGACGTGAACCCACTAGCACATTGGCCTCCGAGTTATCGGTAAGAATAAATACCTTTTTCTTTGCATGCAATAGTTGGCAAATTATTTCTACCATAATCCTATTCTGCCTTATTCCTGTATAATATCTTCTATAATCCCTAGAAATATTCGTATAGTTTGACTCTATCTGGTCCCGAGAACAACCAAACTCCAAAAGATAGCTGATGCGGTGATTTGGTGCAACCTTCCTAGTAAAATATTCGCCAACAGATTTAGATATGTCCTTTCTGAAATTTTTACTGTTTCCAAACAGCTCCTGGACGGTTGTGAAATCGTCTATCTTGTAATTTCCGAGTTTTACGGCCTGGTCTACCAGAAAATCCCTTATTTTTTCAGAATATTCGTCCTCAATTCCATTGGCTCTGTCCAAAAGCGATTTCATCAGAACATCCTCATTTACTATAGATTCCATTTTATAGGGACCATCCTGATTGTGGATAGTATTGTCAAAGTCGATAAGATATAGGAAACCACTGGTTTTTCCATTCGCCCAAAACTTTCCTCTTTCTATTTCTTCTATAACATTCCTTGCTCTTTGTTCAACAGAGCTACCTGATCCTGGCTTTGGCCTAGCAACTCGTTTTTCTGCCAGTATAGTCCCGAAAGTCAAAATCTGTGCTATGAAAAGTATTATAGGTATGCTGCGTGTACGCATAAAAAACTTCCCTCTCTATTGTTAGGTTTATCCCTAGTCTTTATTCCCTCTCCAGAACCCGTATACCGCATTGGCCGGTATCTTATGGAAATGGCCAGACCAGGCTGAAACCAGGATAACATCAATTACTTTTAAAGCAATAGGTACTGGAAGTTGAAACGAGCTTGAAAATGGATCTAATATATGAGATACTCTAAGGACACAGTAGCCCTAGTGAGAATATCGAAGGAATTTTTCTATAGAGAAACGGGAATATGCTACACCAATTGAAGACTTTTCTGCTGTGAAAGATCTTGAAGATAAAATGGAGGGAAAAACTCCTTTGCAGACAGCGACAGTCTACGCATGGAAAATGGATGACTGCGCAACATCTATTCTAGAGGATGGTACAGAATGTATCTATTGCTCCGAAGAGGAAAAAGACCAGAGTAAATAGGGAATGGCACTGTAGTTTGTTTTGTCGCAACTGGAAACCAGCTAACCTTATTTTTTAACCGGTGAGGAAGTTTCAAAGCCTTGAAGATCCTATCTTCGGGCACTAGGATCGGATTAGAAAAATATCCTAGGGATTTGATGATCTATTGTGTTTAGCCCAATATTTTATCGTACCTCCGGCTACAATTTCAGTTTAACATGTGTGAGATAGATCTAGTGGCTCTCTGATAGGTGTTTTTGATAGCGGACTGTCTGCAAAACGAAATTTTAGCTTTATAAATGTTAATTTCGCAGATGGTCTGGTATATCAGGGTAAAAGATAGTGGTTGAAGATGTTATAGGTTTTATAGGGAGATTTAGAATCATGCTAGGTAAGTATAGATGTAGCAAAATTTAGTTCAGCACTTAATCCTAGTGGTCGGCATATGTAATTTATAGAGATGGTTAGGATCATTTATGCGACAGATCTAATAGGAAAGAACAAAAAGGTTTGGTAAATTATAGGAGGTTGTATAACAGCATTGCTATAGGCTAATGGAGATATGCTGCTGAAAAATAGGCTCCGGTATAGCAGTCGCTGCGGAAAAGAAAAACAAAATGTTTAAAAATAAATGACAATGGTGGTAAGGAAAGGGAAATAACCTAAATATTAGGGTATGGTACTAAGTACCCGACTCCAAACGAGTTGTTGATTTATCCACAACAGATCCTAGACTGGGCACAGATATGCGCCAAGGTGGTAGCTTGCTCAAGAGTTTATCAATACGAAATATAGTTCTGATAGAGGAGGCCGATGTTGATTTTGATGACGGACTCTGTGTTCTGACCGGAGAAACTGGTTCCGGAAAGTCTATATTTTTGGACGCTCTTATGCTGGCTGTGGGAGTTCGTTCTAGCAGTAGGTTGCTCAGAGACGGTAAAAAAAGCGGAAGCGTCACGGCGGTGTTTG
Source organism: Rickettsiales bacterium (assembly GCA_031269065.1). Taxonomy (GTDB): domain Bacteria; phylum Pseudomonadota; class Alphaproteobacteria; order Rickettsiales; family UBA1997; genus CALXRO01. The sequence goes on along the minus strand of JAIRWJ010000019.1, from coordinate 2,448 downwards.
ATATTCAAAACAACGGAAAGTGCCGGGAATTACTTAGAGAATTGGAAATAGAGTCTAGTGGGGATATAATTTTAAGAAGAGTTCTGACAGAGGATGGAAAGAGTAAGGCCTTTGTGAACGATGTTATGGTTGGGCAGAATTTCCTCAACACCTTTGGTGCTGAGCTGGTCGAGGTGCATGGACAGCATGACCAAAGAGGGCTTCTTAATCCGTCATTTCATAGAGACATACTTGATCAATATGCAAATCTGGCCGAGCAGAGACAAATTGTTTCGAATTTTTACTATAAAATGAAATCTGTCGAACAGCAACTTCAGGAGCTAACCCGGCAGAAGGAAAGCATAGAAAGGGAAGTGGACTATCTTGAGTATATAATTGATGAACTTAGGAATATGGCTATAGAGGCTGGAGAGGAGGAGGAGCTGAATTCAAGGAGAGTTCTATTGATGAACAGAGAAAAAATTATGGCTGTTCTGGGTAGTGTAAAAGACACGGTGGAAAAAAATAATCCAGTTTCAAAGTCTATTACCGGCGCGCAGAATTATCTTTCACGCAATCGACTACTGGGCGAGAATTTTCAGGCCGAAGGGCAGAACATGTTTGATGCCATAGTTGAGGATTTTGAGAAATGTATAGTGGAATTCAACGAGGGTATGGCAAAAATAGAGTCGATCTATAGAGACTTGGATTTTGATGGATCGGAACTAGATAGGGTCGAGGAGCGACTATTTTCCCTGAAGAATTTGTCCAGAAAATACAATGTAGATAGCAATAATTTCCCAAAATTTATAGAGGAGACCGAAGAGAAACTTAGGGAGGCTAGGGGTAAAATAATTGCTCTGGGGGACATGGATAGTCAACTGAAACTTCTAGAATCAGACTATCTAGAAGAGGCCGGAAAACTAAGGAATGCGCGCAGATTGGCATCCAAACGGCTGGAGGGCGAACTGTCGGCGGAGTTGGCTATGCTGAGGATGGACAGTACAAGGTTCGAAGTAGAATTCAGAGAACTAGATGAGGACCACTGGGGTGCCAGTGGTATTGACGGAGTCAAATTTATGGTGGCCGTTAATGCGGGAACGTCTTCGGATGACCTGTCGAAGGTTGCTTCGGGAGGTGAGTTATCAAGGTTTATGCTAGCTCTGAGGGTTGTACTGCTCAGAGTAGGATCTGCCTCTACCATGATTTTTGATGAGATTGACTCAGGAGTTAGCGGAGCTGTTGCCGATGTTGTTGGGGAAAGACTAAAACGACTGGGGCAGAATTTCCAAGTCTTTGTGGTTACACATCTACCGCAGATAGCATCTAAAGGCCATAGTCACTTTAAAATATCCAAGGAGACAAGAAATGATAGAACTTACACAATGATAGAAAAACTCGACCAGATTTTGAGAAAAAATGAGATAGCTAAGATGCTCAGTGCCAGAGATGTGACCGAGGAGGCCCTCAGAGCAGCTGAGATGTTGTTGCAGGGCAGTGTCTAGAAGCAACCTATGCCCCAGCTTCATATTGGCTTTCTAATAAATATACATAAACATACATAAGCTTAATTTTTCTCCAGCACTGGGCAGGATGAGAGGAGTGAATGGATAGTAAATCTGCCGGGATAAACCAGTATTTGATAATTTAGAATTCTGTGGCTATGATTAACTCTATGTAGACCTGGTCGTGGAGAGAGGAAATGTCCTATCTATAGGAATCCTCGGGATTTGCTGCCGGATTGTTTTCACTGTTGTGGGGATGAACAAATTTTTAGTCAAAATAAAATATTTTCTCAGGTGTGAAAAAAGGAAGATTTTCTCCTGGTTTTTCATGTCTATAAAGTTTGTTGTGTCATTTATTCTGGCCATATTTGTTCCTGTGGCCTTTTTTATCACATTTTTATTTCAAACTCCCAGAGAGATAGAGGTTTTGAATAGGTATGTAGATAAAACAATACTAAAAATCAACCCAGAATGGAATTTTAGCTATAACAGGGGAAAGATTGGCATCAGCGGGTTGAGGCTTGTCTACCACTTTGATAATTTTGAGGCTAGGTTCGGTAAAAACTCGCTATCCTTTCCTAATATTGGCTTTAGGGTCAGAATATATGACCTACTAAGAAGAAGGTTCGAAATCGATGAGCTGATTGTGGAAAATCTAGAAAGTCATATAAATCTGGATTCTACCTCTTCTCTAAAGATCAATGAGAAGGTATTTTTTGAGGGTCGACCTATTTCCGATCTAGTCTATGATTTTATAGAGTATCTACATGTGGGAAAGATTATTTTTAGGTATCTCACTGTCAAAAATAGTATAACCTATATATCTGGAGCTGGAAGTAAGGAAGCGAGTAAGCTGGAACTGAGGGACTGTAGCCTTTATACCACAAAGGTCCAGAATCGAGTCAGACTGGACGCCGCCATAGATATGAAAATCAACAATATGTCCAATCCCACCCGGATTACC
>JAIRWJ010000080.1 GCA_031269065.1 Rickettsiales bacterium | reverse complement strand
ATATATATTATAGCTGAAAAAAATACTTATGCAATATGTTGATGAAAAAATTTTTTCTAATTCTAACCTATACAGCTGAAGAATACCCTTCTGATCTGGATAAATTGACTATAATTTTTTTATAGCCATTTTCCACCCCTAAACTAGCCGAGAATACTTCGAAATTAGATTATGGAAGTGCTAAAATCTCTTCCCAGAGGTCATTACTTTTTATTTCCCACCTTGAGTGTTCCCTGGAGGAAAGTTCTGAAATATTCCACAAAGCATTAAGAGAATAGAAAAGAATAACCGCAGATACTCCCTTCTTAGAGGATTGAGTATAATTATTACTATTAAGCCACTTCTTCCATTTCGTCATTCTCTTAATAAATTTGGAATTAATTATATTCGCAGGGAGTCTAATACTAGACCCATTCTCGGGTGCCAGGGAAGTTTTGAAGGTTGGTAACAGTAGCCTTTCGCATTCTTTAACCCATCTTTTCCATCACAAACCGTGTTCCGAGGAAGGAAGTTTTTTATATCTGCCCAGAAGCTATCCAGGTCTACCGCAGCATTGCTTGTATTTTTTGCCGGAACCACATGGGCACGGTTCGTTTCTACCAACTCTACCCCAGGTATCCCTATTGTTTGGGTCAAGCCTTCTGTTGATTCTAGAAACAATAGTTTCCTGTTTTCCAACATTGCTAGTAAGGCCTGTTCTCTGCCTCTGGACCAGATTCATAGCTTCCACGAAGTCCCGTTCAACATCCGCGGGTTCGTCCTCACTGCTGCTTCGAAATTTCACCTGACCATTGAGGCCGCTATCCATTGATATTTTTGTCTTTGCCAGCACTGATATGGTCTCTTCATCTATGCTGTGCATGAGGACCTCGAATAGATCATAGGCTTCTTTCTTAAACTCCAATAGGGGATCCTTTTGTCCATAGGCTCTCAGACCTATGCTCTGCCTAATTTTATCCAGAGCATAGAGGTGGTCTTTCCATAGCCTATCCACCGTCAGCAGGAACACATGCTTTCGCATTATGCACACTAGCTCTTCCCCGTAGGCTTCAACCTTTTCATCGAACAGATTCTTTATCTCTCCTCTGAGAAGATTCAGTATCTCGCCGGAGTTAGTCTTTGGATTGTTTTTTATGTGGTCATCCACGGTGAAATTGATTCCGTAGATGCGAAAAACCTCATTTTTGAGTCCTAGAGGGTCACAGTCCTCTAAATCGGAACCATGGGGAATGAATAGACCGACCAGTTCACTATTCTTTGCATCTATCATATAGTCTATTTCATCAGAGACAGAATTGGAAAACATTATCTCTCTCCTTTGCTCGAAGATGACCCTGCGCTGGGTATTTATGACATCATCATACTTTAGCACACTCTTTCTTGTCTCATAGTGCATATTCTCGACCTTTTTCTGGGCTTTTTCCAGCGATCTGCTTATCCAAGGATGGAATATAGCCTCATCGTCCTTCAGACCCAGTTTGGTCAACATTCCGGCCAGTTTATCGGACCCAAAGATCCTCATAAGATCATCCTCTAGAGACAGAAAGAACTTGGACATGCCAATATCCCCCTGCCTTCCCGAACGACCCCGTAGCTGGTTATCTATTCTTCTACTTTCGTGTCTCTCAGTGCCAAGTATATAGAGACCTCCAGCCTCTATTACGGTCCGCCTGTCTGCCATATTTTCCTCTAGAATCTTTTCTATAGCAGATTTTTTCTGTTCACTGGTTAGATCCTCAGAATTCTCTATATCGCGAATTTCAAAATCCACAGAACCACCTAGCTTAATGTCCGTACCTCGGCCAGCCATGTTGGTGGCTATGGTGACCATTCTAGGTTTTCCAGCCTGGGCTATTATATAAGCCTCTTTCTCATGGTACTTTGCATTCAACACATTATGTGGAATGCCGGCCTCCTTTAGCAGCTTTGATAGTCTCTCGGACTTCTCTATACTCACGGTTCCAGCCAGGACAGGTTGCTTTCTGTCGTAGCATTCTCTTATCTGTTCCACCAGAGCGTCGTACTTTGCTGTTTCTGTCTTATAGATTACATCATCGCTGTCAATTCTGTTGATCGGAACGTTCGTTGGTATCTCTATGGTTTTCAAATTATATATGTATTCAAACTCTTCGGCTTCGGTTACGGCTGTTCCCGTCATTCCGGCCAGTTTTGGGTACATTCTAAAGTAGTTCTGGTAAGTGATACTAGCCAGAGTCTGATTTTCATTCTGAATTTTAACCATCTCCTTTGCCTCCAGAGCCTGGTGAAGCCCGTCCGAAAACCTTCGACCATCCATTATTCTACCAGTAAATTCATCGACGAGCAGGACCTGGCCATTTTTCACCATATAGTCAACGTCGTTCTTGAAAAGTTTATGTGCTTTCAGAGCCTGATTCACATGGTGTACCACATCTATGTATTTTATATCATAGAGATTGCTGTCTGGTGCTATTAGCCCATTATTATGTAAGCATTTTTCTACTTGCTCTGTCCCATCCTCTGTCAAAACCACTGTTCTCTCCTTTTCATCAATGGAACAGAGAGAATCACTAATATTTCTCACTATATCATCGATTTTCACATACAGTCCGGAGTTATCATCTGTAGCCCCAGAAATGATGAGTGGTGTTCTGGCCTCATCTATGAGAATTGAGTCAACCTCATCGACTATAGCAAAATTAAAATCCCTCTGGCTAAGTTCTTTCCTCTCCACCTTCATATTATCCCTGAGATAGTCAAAACCTAGCTCGCTGTTTGTGCCATAGGTTACATCACAGGCGTAGGCCTCCCTTCGCCTCGTATCCGTCATATTTTGAAGAACACAGCCTACTTTCATGCCCAGAAAACTATAGACTCGCCCCATCCACTCGGAGTCTCTTTTAGCTAAATAGTCGTTTACGGTGACTATATGTACTCCTTTTCCTTCGAGGGCATTCAGATAGGCAGAGAAAACTGCAACGAAGGTTTTACCTTCTCCGGTCTTCATCTCTGCTATCTTGCCCTGATGCAGAACCATAGCTCCCATCAGCTGAACATCGAATGCCCTCAGATCCAAGGTTCTCAAGCCGACCTCACGAACTACCGCAAACGCCTCCGGCAATATATCATCTAACGATTTACCCTGTTCCAGCATAGATCTGAACAGAACAGTTTGTCCTTTCAGGTCCGGGTCGCCGAAGGTTGAATATTGCCTCTCTAGATCATTAATCTGAGCCACCGCTTTTCCAAGTCTCTCTATTTCCCTGCTATTTGCCGATCCAAACAACTTTGCTATAATACTTCCAAACATTTCATCCAAAAAACTACCACCATACTAAGACTTATTATACAGTTCCGAAAAGATTTTTCAACAGAGTAATGAAAAATTTTTTTGGTTCACTAATCTCCCGAATACCGAGATTTCCCACAGGATATTACTTTTTATTTCGTGTACTCTATATTGTAGAAATTATTAATAACTTCTATTAAGGAATGACAACGAAAAATAGATAAATAATCTGTTATTACTGTGGTAATAATGAACACCTAGAGAAGGACGAATGCTCCAGTGGTAAGCGGAAGTATAAATGGAGGCTGTAGAAAAATAATTTCTAGGTTCCACAGCCCATAGACTGGGAAACTTAGTCTCAGAATAGAAAGCCACAGGCCGATTATAAAACGTAAGCTACCGTGCCAGAAGCTCCGGCTTTGGTGATAGCGGACAAAAGTAGAATGGGACAACTAGGAGAGTTCTCTACAGAGAATTGGGTGTCCGGTATTTTTTGTTCAGTAGAGTTCTGGCTATGGTTAGTATGAATACTCTCCCAACTCCATTTTTCTTCAGAATTTTAGCGCATTCATTGACTGTCGAACCGGTTGTGAATATATCATCGACTATCATAATATTTTTACCCCTAATTGGTTCGAGGTAATTTGGATTGATTTCAAAGGCCGATCTGAGGTTACTTTTCCTTTTTCTGAAACGCAAAGTTGTCTGGGCCACGGTATGTCTATTCTTCAGCAACAGGTCTGGAATGCAGCCAATCGAAGTTTCTCTAGAAATATCTCTAGCTAATAGTAGGGTCTGGTTATAACCTCTCCATTTGAGCCGCTTTCTGTGGATTGGAATTGGTATAATAAGGTCTACCTTGCTTTTTATAGGTTCCAGTTTTTTAAGCAGAAACTTCAAAAAGAACTTCGACAGAAATGCCTGTCGTTTGAATTTAAACCTATATATAGCTCTGGCTATGGTTTTATTGTAAATAAAAACGCTCAACAGCCTGTCAAAATTATATCTCCCCTTCAGACAGGCAGCACACAGCAGATCCCCGCCATATCTAGTGTCCAGAGGTTCTCCACAGACAAAGCAACAGGGGTTTTCGATAAACAGCAGTCTAACCCAACATGCCGGACAGAAGGAGTCGTCTTTAGTTATCGCCCTACAGGAGGGGCACCGACGTGGGTAGAGGATATTCAGCAGAGCTGAGAATACCTTTGTTGCTAGTTCCCTAGCCCTGCTTCTTGATGGTTTCGATGTCACTAAATCTTATTTTTTCCTTTGCAATTTCGATTATATTCTTTTCGGCCTCTTCGTAGGGAATTTTTTTGACTATGGCATACTCGGAGGCTAACCTATAGATAGCTGTGTCGTAGATGCTTCTTTCACTATAGGATCTGTCGGCCTCCTCCACATCCCTGACCAGGTCCCTCAGAACCTCTGCTGTTTGAAATATATCACCCGAATTTATCTTATCTCTGTACTCCTTAGCCCTTCTACTCCACATTCCCTTCGACTTTTTTGTCCCACTCCGGAGCACATCGAACACCTTTTCCATTTCCTCCATCGTAGCTAGCCTCCTTATGTCACCATTTTCTCTAAACTTCACTGGGACACTTAGGGTTAATCTTTCCTTTTCGAGCATGAGAATCATGCACTTTGTTTCCACGCCAGCCACCCTTATCTCCTGGATATCCATCACTTTGGCGACTCCGTGCGTCTTATAGACACAGTAATCATTTATTTTGAAAGAAAATCCCACTGACCAAACTCCTTCCCTGACAGGTTGTATTTAATAAAATAGGTCTTACCCTAAATATAGGGTATTTTCTAATTAAATCAAGTACCATTTAGGAGTTGGCTTGCAAATAGCGATGCTGGGAAAGGAAATTTCAAACTTTTGCCGAAACTGCTGGAAAAAATTGTGGGAGGACGCGGCGGTTCCATGGCTATCTCTTCTATCAGCGATATCTTTGGGTTTTCTGTTGTGTAGTTGGAGCGTCTATAGGCGTATCATAGGAAGATCCAGGAGCCCATTGGAAATGAGGAAAGCAAAGACAATAGCTCATAGTTTGCCCAGTGGGGACACGGGGAACAGTTTTGAGACCAGGAAACACAGGCTGGGCAGAGGGGAAAGTCTTTTCGGTTTGCTTACCTACGAGCTGAAGCTCTCCAAAGAAAGTGTTACTTCCTCTCTAGAGGCCTTAGAAAAAGTTTTCAATGTAAAGCATCTAAGGGTTGGCCAGGAAATTTCTATAAGCTACAGAGTGCTTTCCGATACCATCGACAGTAAAAATGGAATTACTAAAATGGAGCTAGAGGAGTTGAAAATCCTGGATGACAAAAATTCCAGAGAGATTGTTGTGCTGAGAGATCCTGGAGGAGGCTACTGGTCCAGGAAAAACAAAATTGGTGCAACAACCTACTATGATAGATTTTTTGTGGAAATAAAAAACAACCTCTATTCGGATGCCGTCCTTGCAGGTGTTCCGGCAAGTGTGGTTGTGGACCTGATAAATCTCTATAGCTTTGATATGGACTTCCAAAGAGACATCAGGGCCGGCGACAAACTCGAGATAGTGTTTGAGAGTCAATTTTTGGAGGCTACTGGCAGGACTAAAAATGGGAACATAATCTACGCCAACCTTAGTACAGGGGGAGTCAATCATAAAATCTACAGATTCGGTCATAGGGGAACAGGCACCTATTTCGATGAAAATGGTCTGGGTGTAAAAAAATCACTCCTTAGAACACCCATAGATGGAGCTCGCATAACGTCCGGCTATGGGAAGAGAAGACATCCAATTCTGGGCTATACAAAGGCCCACCAGGGAGTAGACTTTGCGGCACCCATCGGTACCCCATTCTATGCGGCTGGCAACGGAGTTGTGACAAAGGTTGTGTCCAACTGTAGAGAAAGAGATCGGAGCTGTGGTGATGGATATGGCAACTATCTCCTAGTGCGACATAATAGCATCTATAGCAGTGAATATGCACATCTTTCGAGGGTGGCCAAAAATATCAAAGTTGGCTCCAGAGTTAGCCAGGGTGAGGTAATAGGTTTTGTGGGAAATACCGGACTGGCAACAGGTCCCCATCTGCACTATGGACTTCTACAGAAAAATACTCGGATAAATCCATCTAACATAAAGCCTATATCCTATGTCAAATTGAACGGAAGGGAGCTCTCCCAATTCCTACAGGAAAGAAATAGGTTGGATAATTTCAAAATTTCCAGCAGTGGTGGTACGACTAGGAATATAAACGGTAGTGAAACTGCCAGCGATCCAGCCATTCCAAAGGATCGCACTAGAAATGCCGTGGCCTCTAGGAAACATTCTAGGAAGAAGAAAAAAACCGGCAAATCAAGAAGCTAGGATTAGAATTTTTGGGTTACTTACAGGCCGTTTCCCGCTAGTAATCTGGAATCAGTACTCACGTCAGAACCCGCCACAGCCTCACAATAGCCCCCAACTCTCGCCCTACTGCCTAGCAGGTCTATGAATTGGACACCACCTATGGTTCCGTTCTCATAGTCCATATGATAGGGAAAGAGAACGCTGAAGCTGCTTTTATTAATCTTTCTTTTCCAGTAGCTAGCTATCGGAAGGGCCGAGCTGCCACAGGCCAGATCCTCATCGAGGTTATCATGGGGAACGAATATTCTTGTCTCAAAATCAAATAGCCTTTCGCAGCTTCTAGCTGTTATACACAGATTTCTCACATTCAATTTATCCAGTATACTCACAAGAGCCCTAAAATCCGGCCTCATTTTTCTCACCGAGATACTACTATCCACTATGAATATGAGATCATTTAGTTTTTCTGCTCTGATTACCTCCAGCAGGGAGGAATTCTCCAGATGAAGACACATGGCTATAAACTCTATGTCCGCATCCTTGTCGTTAATATGGTTAAAATCGTCTATATCCTGTTCCAGAAACACCCTACCATCACTCTCCACGGAAGCAACGATCAGATTACTAGCCGGTTTTATTGTGAATGGAGCCGTATCAAAGTAAAAATTCACTCTATCTATTCCAAACAACTCATTCAGAATACAGGCCGCAGCCATAGTGGCGCTTCCACACATATAGGCTTGGGATCCATCCAGATTGTAGTGAAATATATCATAGCTTGCCGCCAAACCTGTTCTCTGCCTGACAAAGCAGGTCATGGGATAGTTTTCTATGACTCCTAGCTCTGACATAGTTTTTCTCGAAATTTCTTCTTCATTGTCTAATAAAAATATACTGGACGGATTCCCTGAAACAGCTTTACCGTTAATAGTTCCTCTGTAGGAAAAGGCTGTATACCTATAGTTCAGCATTCGCTTTTCTAAACATTTATCACTGGTTCGCCTAGTCTAGAAAGCGGAGAGGCTAAAAGCAATACTGTATGTTGGAACCCAGTTCCTGTACCAGACCTCCCGTAACCCTTTAATAAAACCATACTTCGAGGTAATGGTGGGCAGCTGGAAATGGTCGATAACATGTAGGTGGAAGAGAAAGGCTGGCTTTTTAAATAAATATCGCTTTTATGTGGTAAAACCTCTAGCTATTTCCCTATGCTTCTGCGTTTCAAAATTTTTTCAAACTAACTCAAAATTTCTTGTCGATAATTTGTAAAAATTAAGTTATAATATAAAAAATAAATCTTAAAAACCTTCCCGATAGCTATTTTTTGCATAAAAAAAATATTAATATTAATTGTTAAATGTCTTGACATTTAAATTATTTATTATTATTATCTACCCATAAAGCTAATAACTTTGTCAATTTGGCAGGTGTTGTCTAGTCTAGGTTGGTAGCTATTGATTGTCTAGGTTAGAGTAATTTGCTGGGATTTGATTGGTGTCCCTGGGTTTATTTTTTATAAAATTTAAAAAAAGAAAAGTAAATTCTAAAATAGGTTAATCAATTAGGATATGGCCAGTGTCCTTCCTTGGATGTAGAACTCTAGGGTAAAAAAGAAAAATAGGAGCACACCTTAAATGATGTAATTGGCTAGGATTTGGATGACGTCCTCTGTGTAGTTAAAAGATACATGGAAACAAAAGAAAAAGCAGCCATCTGGGGGTGATAGTTTCCCCTTTCTAGTAATAGCATACTAGAATAAATAGAAAGAGCTCTTAAAACTATTAGGGTCCTGTACCCGGCTATAGGGGTAGCACTCTGTGGCGAAACAGGGAGGTTTTATTTTGACCTCTTCGTCAAACGAAAATTTGATGAAAAATAGAATGAAGATACGGTCAGTATCTTTCTAAACTTAAAAAAAGGTTTAGAAAAAATAAAAAGCCTGACTGAGTTTCTAGGTTTTCTCTTCTCTTTTTAACATTTAGAGATAAAAAACCTAGTTTTTTTGTGCAGTAAAAAATCCTAAAACCCTTCCATATTAGCTGGGTAGCGGCCCCCGAAAATTATTTATGTGACATATGGCTATGGCCAGAGCATCTGCTTCGTCCTCTGTTCTCAGATCCACGGCTGGAAGTAGACATTTGACCATAGTACCAACCTGTACTTTGCTTGCCTTGCCAACCCCTGTAATACTCTTTTTTATCGTATTTGGCTTATACTCAAAAACTTCCAGATTGTTCAACCCGGCGCAGAGTATAGCCACTCCTCTTGCCTGGCCAAGCTTCAGCGAACTTATGGGGTTATTGTTCACAAATGTTTCTTCTATGGAAAAGTGATCTGGCCTGTGCAAAGCTAATAGACCATTCAGTTCGTTGAAAATATTCTTCAGCCTATTTTCGATGGGCATTTCTGTATTCGTAAAAATTGTGCCACTGGTTAGGTAAAAAAGGTTGGTACCTTCGGACCTAACTAACCCGTAGCCAGTTTTTACAAGGCCGGGATCAATACCTAGAACTATCATACTAAAAATTCATATTTATTATATCAAATTCATCACCAGGCACTTTTCTATCTGCTGGATTTGGATTGTCGCCAGTCGATGCACCATCAATATCCATACCAAATGGGTTAATACCATCGTTTTCATATATATTTTCAAAACTGTCAGAGTTCTTTTCCCGATAGCTGTCATCTATATAGACTCCTAGTTCCTTCAGCTGTTCACCGGCCGGATCCCCACTGGAAACACAATTTTCCATGGAACCAGTATCGTTGGCCTTAAATGCCTCCAGAATGATACTGTTCTTAGCTGTGGCTAGTGTTGGTTTTTTACCGGTGTTCATATCGATCTTCTTGAACACTATACCTTCAGGAATTCTGAATGGCACAGATTGCTCATTTTTCAAGATCTCTCTCATAGCTTCTGCAAATATAGGGGTTGCGACCTTTGAGCCGGTTTCATTTTCCCCCAAAGTCCTGTTATCATCAAAGCCCACATAGATACCAAGGACCAGATCTGGAGTAAATCCTATGAACCAGGCATCTTTGAAGTCGCTGCTACTACCTGTCTTGCCGCCAATGATTTTGCCCATTCCCTTCAGGCGCTGGGCTGTGCCATATTTTACGGTGCCCTCCATCAAATAGGTTACCTGATAGGCACTTTCACTGTCTGTGATAGCAATTCTGTTATCCTCCAAAAACGGAACTTCTACATTGTTAATGTCTTCTTCGGTAACCAAACATTTTTCACAGGGCCTACTATCCATTCTGAACACAACTTTACCATATTTATCCTGGATCTTTTCGATGGTAGTCATGTCTATATATTTGCCTCCATTTATGATCATGGCATAGGCTCTAGTTAGATTGATCAGATGCGTTTCCAGAGAACCAAGAACGACAGAATAGAGTCTTCTTGGTTTGCTACTTATGCCAAACTTCCTTATGTTTTTCACAATTTTGTTCAGACCGACCTGACTCGCCAGCCTCACCGTTGCCACATTATAGGAGTTCTGCATGGCTTTTCTCAGTGTCACAAGGCCATTGAATTTCTTGTTAAAATTGTGAGGTCTATAGGTTGGCAGATTCGGTCCCTGACTCAGCACTATTTCTTCATCCATAATCGTATCAGAAGGCCTATAATCATTTTCAAAAGCCGTCAGATAAACTATAGGTTTCATTGCCGATCCAGGCTGCCGGTTGGCCTGGGTTACCCTGTTGAAGTTGATCTCAGAGTCTATGTAGCCTCCGACCATGCCTAGAATTCTACCTTGGTGCGGGTCTATGGCAACAGCACCCCCGTTGACTAGTGGTGTCTGTTTCAAAAAATAGCCGCCACTCTCTCTAAATTTTTCAACAAACACCACATCACCCAGCTTTAGATTTACGTCCTTGATGCTTCTAGCTTCTTTTATAGGTTTTTTCTCATTACCCAAACTGTCAGTTTCCTTTGCATTCAAAAGCTGTGGATCCACGGCCCATTTCACATCTTCCAACTTCATATAGCTTGTTCTCACCACCAGGCCACCTACACTAGATAGCGTATCGGATTCATAAGTTTTCAGGTCCGGGCTATGCAGCATACCTATCACTATCTGACGCTCCTCTGCATTGAGAGCCAACACCACGGCTCTTCTCCAATTGTTCCGGTAGTATTCTCCAATCTCAAAGTCCCTAAGTCTCTGAGACCAGTTCGACTGGAAATCCTTCTCATTACCTCCGTAGATGTTACCCAGAGCGCCTCTGTAACCGTGTCTCCTATCATACTCCTCAAGACCGTTTTTCAGAGCTCTGTCAAGAATTTTTTGCATATCCGGTTCAATTGTGGTAGAAATTATCAGACCCTTCCGCATCAGATCATCCTCCGTAAATTTGCCTAGCATATTCTTTCTAACCTCCTCTACGAATGCCCCAAAGTTAAAATATTCATCTTTTTTCGTGGGTTTTTTGAGTTCTATGGGTCTACCAAGCGCAGCCTGATACCTGTACTCATCCACATGACCATCTTTCCTCATTCTGTCCAGAACCCAGTTCCTTCTCTCTAGGGTTTTAGGGTAATTTTTAACAGGATTTATCTTCCCCGGAGATTTTGGCAGAGAGGCTAGTAGCGCTGCGTCCTCAAGGGTCAGTTCATCTAGAGATTTATCAAAATAGGTCAGAGCGGCTGCAGCCACCCCATAGGAATTATTTCCCAGAAAAATGTGGTTGAGATACAACTCTAGAATTTTATCCTTTCCGAAATCTCGAGTAACTCTCACAGCCAGTATGGCCTCCTTAATCTTCCGCTGAAGGGTTTTTTCGTTGGATAGAAGCATGTTTTTGACAACCTGCTGGGTTATAGTAGAGCCACCACGGAAATTGGTGTTTTTGTTTCTATAGTAGTTTTGTACATTATAAACAAAGGCAGAAAATAGGGATTCTAAGTCCAGGCCACTGTTCCTGTAGAAATTCTTGTCTTCGGCAGAAATAAAGGCCTGTTTCACCACGTCAGGTATATTATCTATGGATACGAACAACCTCTTCTCATCCGCATATTCTCTGAGAAGCAGACCGTCACTGCTGTATACTCTGCTGGTTATAGGGGGTTGGTAGTCTTCCAATTTTGAGTGTATCGGAAGACTCTTGCTAAAGTGCAAAAATACAGCATAGAGGGCAACTATGGCTGTCAGAGTGCCCAGATAGACGATATTAGCTAATAGTTTGAATATTTTTTTCAGCATAGTCAGTTCTTCTGATTTCGAAGAATTCCAGATTCATACCGTATTCCTTATTACTGTGGGTGTATTCGAAGCCAATTTTTCTCAATATTTTAATAGAAGCCTCATTCTCGTCGAGTGCCGTTGTTACTAATTTTTCCATGGTTGGAAAATTTCTGAAGAGATAATCCAGAACAATACTGCAAACCTCAGTTCCTATACCTTTGCCCCAGTATTTTTTCTGGAATGCATAGCAAAATGTAATTGAATCAGACGCCCAGGTCTTAAGTGCACCACACTGGCCTAGGAAGTCGCTGCCACGGCTGTAGACAGCCCAATAGCTATAACCAAACTTGTCCTGGGAGTAGGCCATGTCGTTGTATTTTTGCACACATTCCTTATAGGTCTTTGGCTTCCCACCATTATGATTTACATAGCGCATAGCCTCTGAATCCATGTTTAGAGAACGGAATTCATCAAAATTATCCATTGTAAATTTTCTAAAAACATATTTGTCAGTCCTAAATACTATATTTTCCTCATACTCTCCCATAAATATCCTCATATCTGACTATATCATCCTCACTCAACAGATCACCCGTCTGGACTTCTATAAGTACCAGATTTTCCTGTTTCACATTGGCCGCCCTGTGTTTTGCGCCTTTGGGGATGTACACCTGCTCGTCCCTTTTTTTCAAAAATTTCTCCTCTCTGACCGTGATTATGCCTTCGCCTTCGACCACAACCCAGTGTTCATTCCTGTGGTTATGGGATTGGAGAGATAGCATAGAGTCGGGATAAACCACCAGCCTCTTGACTACATAGTTTTCTGTCTCCAATATCAGCTCAAAGGTACCCCAGGGTCTCTGCACTAGTTTTCCCATATTATATCATTTCTATTATAGACCATGTACGTAAATTTACCAAATATTTCGCCTTTGTCAAACCAAGCGCTGGAACCTGACTATTTTCTAACTATTGATATCTCAGAGCCTCTGTTGGATCCAATTTTGTTGCTTTCATTGCCGGTACCATGCCGGAGACTATACCCACAATAACCGCAATGACTATGGATATTATTATGGTCACAACACTCACGGGCACATCCTTATCAAGGATTACTCCTCCTATCTGGGAGAGTATTATACCTAGAACCATACCAATTAGGCTTCCGGCCATGGACAGTAATATAGACTCAAGCAGAAATTGTATCATTATGTCACTGTTCTTCGCTCCCAGAGCCTTTCTTACCCCAATTTCTCTGGTTCTCTCGGTCACGGAGACTAGCATCATATTCATGATTCCTATGCTACCCACCAGAAGGGATATGGAAGCTATAGATGTCAGCAGAATGGAAAGTATACGTGCTATTTTGTCGAGCTTGTTAGCAATTTCCTTCAGATTCATAATATCAAAATCATCATCTTCATTCTCAGCTATCCGGTGCCTCTCCTGTAGAAGCGCCGTAATCCTGTTCTGTACGTAGGGCAAAGTCTTTTCATCGTCGGCTATCACTTCTATGACACCGATGGAATTCTGGATTCTGTTGGAGGTTAGTCTTCGTTTAACAGAGAAAAGTGGGGCTATTACCACATCATCCGGATCCCCCATTCCACCACCTTTTTCCTTTAGAGTTCCTATAATCGTAAATGGCCTTCCCCTTATCCTCACCATTGCTCCGATTGGGTTTTCTCCCTCATCAAATAGCTTTTCAACAATTGTCTGGCCTACAACAGCATAGGGTATCCCATCTGTCACATCCTGTTCGGAAAATATGGTACCACTCTCTAGCTCGTAGTTTTCAACAGTAAAATATTCTGGAGTTGTCCCTATAATCTTGGTTTGCCAGTTATTTGACCCATGTACTACTCTGAAAGAGACGCTAAAAATCGGAGCAGAGTATTTAACATTTCGTAACTCTTTTACAGCCAGGTAGTCCGGATACTTTAAAGGCAACCTATTACCCCGGTCAACAACTCCTCCCTTTCTGCCCGACCCTGGCATGATAATGAGCTTATTTCCTCCGAGAGATTCAAGTTCCCTATTTATTTCGTTCCTAACTGTTTGGCCTGTAGCTACCATCAAAACCACAGCACACACTCCTATCAGAATACCTAAAATTGTCAGGAATGATCTGAGTTTATTTGACCTCATCGAAACCCCGGCTTCACTCATCAGCTGTAGAAATAACATAACGCCCCAGTAAATAGATTATAACAGATCTATTATACAGCATATTCTCGAAAAAACAATGAAATTATTAGGAAAGTATTTCCCTTCTTTTGTATTTTCTAATTTTCAGAGAGACCACTGTATCTACTGCGAAACTTCTCTTCAATCCAGTCAGGTTTCACCTTAACAAATAGAAACAAATGTACTTTCTTGCCAAACAACTGTTCCATGTCCCTGCGGGCCAGAATACCGGTATTCTTCAGCATTAGGCCAGATTTGCCGACAACTATGGCCTTTTGACTTTCCTTCAAAACCGCTATGGTCTGATGAATCTTTAGGTCACCGTTATTGAGGTTTTCGAAACTATCGCTTAAAACTTCCAGTGAATAGGGGAGATCCTGCTTCAGAGTGAGGAACAATTTTTCCCTTGTTATTTCTGTCGCCATGAATTTTGCCGGAGCATCCGTCATGTCATCCGCTTCGAACAGCCAGGGCCTCATCGGAGCCAGGCTCAGCAAGTATTTTTTAAATTTATCAATATTCTCACCACTTAGGGCCGATAGCATAAATATCTCCATAAATTTTGGATAGAGGTCACTAAGCTCCCTCGCCATCTCCAGCAACTTCTCCTTTCTGACCAGATCTACCTTATTCAGAACAAAAACCATATTTTCCTGCCGAGTTGCAACACTTTTTATGACACTAGTTAATTCATCGTTTATCTTTCTGCTGCTATCTATGATCAGACAGAGTAGATCTATATTTTCAATGCCTTTCCAGGCATTTCGGGCTATAGTCCTTTCGAGAATGCGGCTTTTTTGGGGCCTAAATAGACCTGGAGTGTCCACAAATATGAGCTGGCTGGAACCTTCCAGCATAACACCCCGAATCACATCTCTTGTGGTCTGTTCTCTAGGGGATACTATGGAAACTTTATCTCCAATGATCCTATTGAATAGAGTGGATTTGCCGGCATTTGGCAAGCCCGCCAGAGCAATGTTCATGCATCTCTGCTCAGATTCTGCACTCATCTTCTTGTCCATTTTTCTATAGTTTGTCCAGATCTTTCAAAGAATTGTTGAAATCCTCTGCATAACCAAAGGCCACAGTCCTATCTCTACCCCTATCCACCACTATCCAAAATTCTCGCCCCGTCAGTAGCAACGGATAGAAACCCACAAATGGCGCTCTCTTCTGGCTAAAAACAAGATCAAATATCGAGGCATGCAAATAGTACACCAGCACGTCCATCCGGACCGATGCCTTCTGCTCAGCTGGATTACCACCCATAGCGGAAACCACCTCTTCCCTGGTGTCTCCAGTTCTAAGCTCTTTGGTCAGATGAATAAAGTTAACATTCGCACAGGCCACCACCGCCAGCACAAATACCAGCGGAAAGCTTCCCATAAATCTCACCTAGTCTAACTTAGCCTCTTTGAAGGGGACATGCTTCCTAACGACTGGATCATATTTAGAAAACTCCATTTTTTTTGGCCTTTTTTTTGGATTTCTTCTGGCTACGTAGAAATAGCCTGTGTCAGCACTGCTAACCAACTTAAACAGAAGTGCTGCCCTCTTTTTCTTTGCTGTCTTTTCAACCATAACAATTCCCGTCCAAACAAAAACAAAATACGCTTGAAATAATAAAACGTGACTATACAGTAGCCAGTGTACTGACAATTTTTTAAAAGACAAGACTTGCGTTCAACATTACTACTATTTCTTTTGCTAACCGTAGCCTTCGGGCGTACGGCTAGTGGGAGTAACGTTATAACTGATGGCAAGTACTATGACTGGATAGTATATCACACAGACGATTTGGGGGAGGAAAAAAAATGCTATATAGTTACCCTGTCTAAGGCAGATATGTATATCGGAAACTATAGACAAAAGAGAGAATCACCCTATTTGATGATTACTCTATCGAAATCTAGTGGCGTTATGGAGGTTGGTGTGTTTGCTGGCTACGACTATAAAAAAAATGGTAGCGTCTATCTGGCTGTTGGTAACAAACAGTTTAGAATGCTTGCCAAGGGCAAGATGGCCTGGAATAGGAGTGTAAAGGAGGACCATATTCTGATCGGAACTATGTTGGAACATGGCGGTGATATAAAGGTCAGAGGTGAAACTCTAACTGGAGAATACACCATAGATACATTTTCGAATCTTGGACTGGGACGAGCCTATGAGAGGATGAAACAGCTCTGCAGAGATTGATGGTGCTTAGACAGTTTAAAAGTGCCCTGGCTCTGTTGTTTGTAAACACGATTATTGAGTTTCTGCCTATATCCTCAACAGCTCACAGCATCCTGATCAACAGATTCTTAGATACAGGAACAAACCTCCGGCTACTCCTAGCAATTTCCCAGCTAGCTATAGATTTGGTCCTCTGCCTGCATTTCAGACAAATTATTTGGAAAATCATCAGAGACTTTTTCTTAGATAGAGAAACAAGGTCCTTCTGCTACAGCATAGTTTTGACGAGTCTACCATTTTTGGCGGTGGGTGCATTGTTTCATGGGCCTATCAGAAAGTACCTTTACTCTAGTGGCAGTATAGCCTTGTTCCTAATTATTGGTGGTGTATTCCTAATATTTACTGAAAATCACCTAGACAAAAAGAAAACCCTTCCTCTAGAGCTGAATTCGCTAGAAAAAATAGAACCCAGAGACATGTACCGGATAGGCCTGGGACAGATGATTTCCATCCTGCCGGGCGTGTCCCGGTCAGCCTGTACTCTGGGCAGTGCTCTGCTTCTAGGGCTGGCTCGAGACGTTGCTGTTGACTTTTCGTTTTTTATTTCAATTCCAGTAGGTATTGCCGGCTCTCTCTTTGATCTTCTTGGAGAAGTTGGGAAAGTGGGAGTTTTTGATTTTTATAACTTTTTTGGCTACCTTGGAATTAGCATAGTATTTTCGTTGTTTTTTGTAGAAAGGATGCTAGAGTTTCTGAAGAGCCGCAAGCTGAGTATCTTTGGCTATTACAGGATAATGCTGGGACTAATCACTTTGCTGTTTTTTTAGATTTTACAGAATTGTTTAGATTTATATGATAAAATATAGGGATTTAGGTTTTGTCAACACTCGACAAATGCTGGAAAAGGCCTACGAAGGCGGCTATGCTGTTCCAGCCTCCAATTTTAACAATATGGAGCAGATTCAGGCCATAACTCTGGCTTGTCTAAAAACCCAATCCCCAGTTATACTGCAGGTTTCCGCCGGTGCCAGAAAATATGCTGACGCCGATCTGCTGAGAAACATGGCCAAAGGCGCTGTGGATATGATGAGAAGACTGGCCGGAGAGCTAAAACTGAAGGAAATACCTATGGCACTGCATCTCGACCATGGAGCGAATTTCGAAATCTGCAGAGAGTGCGTAGAAAATGGCTTCTCGTCTGTAATGATAGATGGTTCGAGTCTAGAGCAGAAGAAAAACATAGAGCTAACCCAGAAGGTTGTAAACTTCGCCCACGGGTGGGATGTGACCGTCGAGGGCGAGCTAGGTGTGCTCTCTGGTATAGAAGATGAAATTTCAGCGGAAAACTCCAGCTATACCAGGCCAGAGGATGTGGAACATTTCGTTGGTGAGACCGGGGTCGATTCTCTAGCCATTTCCATAGGAACATCCCATGGTGCTTATAAATTCAAGGTCGAAGATGAGAAAGACATACCTCCACTGAGATTCGATCTGTTGGAAAAAATTTCCAAGAAACTGCCCGGCTTTCCGATAGTACTCCATGGTGCCTCGTCAGTACCTCAGAATGTGGTTTGCACTCTGAATAAATTCGGAGGAAGGGTAGGTAAGGCCTTTGGTATACCAGAAGAACAACTGATGAAAGCTGCGGGACTGTCTGTGTGCAAAATAAATGTTGACTCTGACGGTAGGCTTGTCACAACAGCAGCGGTGAGGAAGTATTTATGGGACAATCCGGAAAAATTCGATCCTCGGGACTACCTGGGCGAAGCTCGGGAGAGACTGATAGATATGTATAGTGAAAAAAACAAAAATGTGTTCGGTTCTGCAAATAGAGTGTAGTCTGAGACTATAGCCAGGACGGTTTGATAATTATCTATATAGATAGGGAAGTGTATGCGTTCAAATGATGATTTTGTTTATCTGGCCCTCGGATCAAACGAAGGGGATAGGAAAAACAACTTGGTGTCTGCCATTAGTAAATTACAGGTGGGGGGTATAAAAATTGTAGAAACCTCTCCCATATACCCAAATCCGGCCCTTCTACTGGAGGGATCCCCCGATGACTGGAACAGACCGTTCTACAATTGTGTTATCAAGGTTGACACAGAACTAGCTCCAGAGGACCTACTTAGGCTCTGTAAAAACATAGAGGCCGAACTGGGGCGAGACTTCGGCAAAAAATTTGGTCCTCGGGCCATTGACCTAGACATACTGTTTTACAAAAATCAGCGAATCAACACTGAAAAATTGACCATTCCCCATAGAGGAATGTATGATAGGAGCTTCGTCATGGATCCGCTGTCATTTGTTTACCCGGAGAAAGCTGGAAATTACTATAGCCAGTCCCACCAGCCACTACCTATGGGAGTAATAAATGTAACTCCAGACTCCTTTTCAGATGGCGGCAGATACAACAATATTCAGTCCTTCGTAGAAATCTTTGAACTCTGGGAAAAGGAAAATGTTCCCATTTTAGATATAGGCGCCGAATCATCAAATCCTGATTCCCAGCCACTGTCCGAGGAAGAGGAAATCAAAAGACTGGAGCCGATTTTCGAATATATTCGGAATAGGACCTTCGGCCATTTCAGGCCCCTGCTCAGCATAGATACCTACCATCCGGGAACAGCCGAACTTGCTCTAGCAAACGGTTTTGACATGGTCAACGATGTGAGCGGCCTCGGGGATGAAAGAATGCTGGGTCTGGCCAAAAATCACAAAAATATAAGATTTGCTTTTATGCATAATCTAGGCATTCCGACAAGAAAGGAAGTTACCGTCAATGGTAATGTACTAGAAGAAATCGGGAAATGGATCGAGAGTAGAGCCAGCACCTTCGACAGGCTAGATATCGATAGAAACCAACTAATATTCGATGTTGGCCTGGGATTTGGAAAGACAGCTTCCCAGAGTCTAAAAATACTGCAAAACATTGATTATTTCCACAGATTCGGATTCAAACTAATGCTTGGACATTCGAGAAAATCCTTCATGAAAATATTCACCAGTGCAGAACCAGAGCGGCGCGACCTAGAAACACTTGCCCTATCACTTAAACTCGCAAAGAACGTTGATATTTTGAGGGTGCACACGCCTCTGGAACACATGAAAGCTTTGCTAGCCCAGGGCCATGCGGAAAACCAGTTCATAGATAGACAAAAAACTTAGTTCATCTAGCTCTCGGAATTCTCCTTAGAAACATTTAACTTTTCTTTCAGATTTCTAATTTTTTTCATCAGTTCCTCATTGGGTCCACTTCCATTGGGCTCGCCCATATTTTCGTCGCTATTTTCGATTTTGCTCTCTTCTTCCTTTTTTCCTTCCTCACCTCCTTCTTCGTTATCGTCCTCTTTTTTGCTGCCTTCAACACTCTCTTCCTTATTTTCTTCCTCTTCGCTATCTTTCTCTTCCTTTTCCTCCTCCTCTCCATTCTCTTCTTCGCTACTTTCTTCGTTGGTATCCTCTTTTTCGCTGCTTTTTTCTTCATTTTTCTCCTCATATTCCACTTCTTCGCTGCTACTACTTTCCTCCTCACTCTCTTCTTCACTGCTGCTACTTTCCTCCTCATTATTTTCCTCTCCATTGCTTTTATCGGAATGATTTACAATGGCACCGGCAGTGAATTTTTGTTCAATTATTTCGATTTTATCCATCAGACTCAACAGATTATCGCCAAATTCGCCCAGCCTTTGCTCTAGACCATCGATTTTATCAACTATTTCCTCTAATTTTCCGGAATTACCTGGCCTCAGACTAGAACCTTCGGGAACCGGAGAACCAGAGGTCAGCGAAGAAAGACTAACCTCCACAGCGTCTCTAAGGGCTTTCAGCTCATCAGTCAGATCGCCCAGATGGCCATCTACTTTCGCGCCAGATTCAGCGACTCTTTCAAACACTGTTTTCCCAACTGCCTCGAACTTTGAAGCTAGCCCGGCCACTGTGTCAAATTTTAGCAATTTAACTATATCATTCATCTTAGCATCAATGGAGTCCGCATGGTCGCCAATATTCATGCCAGAACCACTATGGTGTATTTCGATGTACTCTTTTTTACGGCAACAGTTAAACTCTAGTGTAACCAGAAGTAAAAAACAGAATAGCAGACTTGAAAATAAAACCAACATGTGACATAAAAGCCTTAGTTCTACTTGGATAGTAGACTGGATATTTATTTTTTCAAGAATGATAGAATTATTATGAGTGACCCAGTGGCAGTGGTTCTGTGTGCCGGTAGAGGTTCCAGAATGAAGTCCGGCAGACCGAAGGTACTACATAAAATTGCAGGACTAGAAATCGTGAATCACGTTGTGAAAACTCTGGAGGCCGTGAATGTCGGTAAAATTGTGCTGGTTGTGTCCGAGGATAATGAAAAAGGAATAAAAGCCGTTATTCCCAAAAATGTAAAAACCATCATCCAGACGGAAATAAACGGCACAGCCAATGCCACCCGGGTTGGTCTGGGAGCACTAGACGGCAACGATGCCGCAGTGCTAGTGACCTATTGTGACGTTCCCCTGGTCAGAGAAGTGACCTATAGAAAAATGCTAGAGACTCTGGAAAAAACAGGTGATGGTCTAGTCGTACTAGCTTTCCATACAAAAAACACCAAAAATGAGTACGGTCGGCTGGTGCTAGGGGCTAACGGAGCGCTAGCTGGCATTACAGAATACAAGGATGCTCCAGATACCCTGAGAAACAGCTCTCTCTGCAACGGTGGGATATATGCCGTCAAGGATCGGATATTACTGGAGCGACTTATCAATTTTGTTAAAAATAATAATATAACGAAAGAATACTATCTAACAGATATTATAAAAATAGCCCCTAGCCAGAATTGTCGATGTGGCTATGTTTTGGTGGAGGAAGAAGAGGTTCAAGGAATAAATTCCCAGAAAGAGTTAGCAAGCGCGGAGCGCATATTTCAGGAAACACGAAGGAATGAATTCATGGCCCGAGGAGTTACTTTGGTGGATCCGAGCTCAGTGTTTTTTTCCCACGATACAGAGATAAAAAAAGACGTGACCATAGAACCAAATGTTATGTTTATGAATGGTGTCAAGATACACGAAGACGTTCAGATAAAATCTTTTTCCTACCTAGAAGGATGCGAGATAAGGAGCGGATCCATCATCGGACCCTTTGCCCGGATCAGACCAAAAAGCACTATAGGCAAAAACTCTAGAATTGGAAATTTTTGCGAAGTAAAAGAATCTATGATTGGGGAAGAGACAAAAGTTAGTCACCTTTCCTATATAGGTGACGCGGAGATAGGGGAGAACACGAACGTTGGGGCTGGCACCATAACTTGCAACTACGATGGCTACTCAAAATTCAAAACAAAGATTGGCAAAAACTCCTTTATAGGTTCTAACACGACCATGGTGGCTCCCATAGAAATTGGCGAAAATACACTGACAGCTGCCGGCAGCGTTATCACAAAAGGTGCTGACAGCGATTCCCTAATAATAGCGAGAGCCGAACAAAAAATTTTGACCGGAGGGATGACGAAATATCGGGCTAAACACAGTGGGTCACTAAATCCCTAGGGGATCTTTTTCTTATCGGATCCCGATGCCCGGAAGATAGGATCTTCCGGGCTTTGAAACTTCCTCACCGGTTAAAAAATAAGGTTAGCTGGTTTCTAGCTGCGGCAGAAGCCATTCCTTTTATTTACTCCGGTTTTCCTCCTCTTCGGAGCAATAGGTACATTCTATGCCATCTTCCAGAGGAGATGTTGCACAGCCATTCATTTTCCATGCATAGGTTGTTGCTGTCTGCAAAAGAGTTTTTTCCTCCATCTTATCTTCGGGCTCTTCTGCAGCAGAAAAGTCTTCAATTGGTGCTGCACCTTCCTGTTTCTCCTCGTAATTCTCTTCGTCTATGATCACTGGGGTGCCATTTAGAACCGCTAGTCCATACCTGCTGTACAGAAATATTTCTTCTGCCTCTTCAGCTTTTTCCCCATTGACTATGAGAACATTTCCATCTGGTAGGATGTGAAACCCATATCCATATGGCTCCATGGTCACAAGGGAGGTATCTGCATCCACCTTTGCTCTGTAGTCCCCTAGATACAGTGAGTCTCCTTTGCTAGAGGGAACATAGATGCAGATGTTGCCAAAACACCGATAGGGGTTAGAACCATAGATTCCATCTAGCAATTCGACGGAGTTCTCTACTCCTATTTTTTCCATTTCCTCGGAAAATTTATCAGTGAACTCAATCCTTGGTGCTGTTCCGTCTGCAGTTCCGCTGATAGCCTGGACAAGTACTTCTTCTCCATTGTTTTCCAATATAGCACCATTTCCCAGAATATATTCGTATCCATTTGACATCCCGAATAGCATGTATCCATCACCTTTGATAATTCTTGTAATGCTAACACTAAAGATATTTCTCAGTATAAGAATATTTTCTTCCTTTTTCCTATTTACCCTTCTTTTCTCCTCCATGTTTTCCATAACAGTACTGAGTAGTTCATTTTCGACCACAGTGCCATTTTTGAAAGTGTAGGTTCCTCTAGCTTCTGTTCCCAAATTTCCAACAAAAGTGTCTCCATTGTCGAATGTGAGTATCACCTCTCCATCATCTTTGGAATAGGAATCTGCCACATATTCATTGATAGCTGCTTTTTCTAGCATTTTTTTATTTTCTCTATAGTTTCCCTTTAATTCTATGACATTGTCCTCACCTCTGCCAAGTAGAATGAATTTCGTCTCCTTCTTAGGATCTGATTTTCTAATTTTCTCTTCCTCTTCCATTTTTCCCACAAGAACATTTCTAAGTGTATCTTCAACTTCGGTACCACTCCTAGATAGAAAAATTCCTTTGGTATTCTCACTAGAAATTCCCTTGAAGATGTCTCCGTCAGCAAATCTAAGTAGTTTATTTTCACTGTCGTAGCTAGTATTGTTGAAGTAATATGCATTGGGAAAGGCATATCCGGCATCTAGAAATTCTACAGTATACCCATCTTCCTCTGGAAAAAGAATCAGCTTCCCGTTTGGATTGTTTTTTATCAAATTGTTCTCAAATAGTCCTTCGTAGCCAATTCCATTTGGCCACAGAATTGTTCCTTTTCCTTCTAGCCCTCGTTTTTTTCTTACGAGCCTAGATGATCTATTA